>NZ_JBBMEY010000017.1:0-41336 GCF_040096285.1 Ruminococcoides intestinihominis
GTCTTTAGACGAAGCTAGTAACATAGCCTTTAAGGCGTTAAAAGAAAAGCCACCGGCTAAGCCGGTGGATATTTACTATTATTTATCAATCCTTTAGTTGACATTTCTCTTGAAAATTATTATACTTTAAGTTATGACTAAAAGGAGAAGTATTTTATGACATTTAATATAATTACACTGGGTTGTAAGGTTAATCAGTACGAATCTCAGGTTATGACAGAGGTTATGCTAAAGGATGGTTTTACTCATAGTCAAGACAAAGACCATGCAGATATTTTTATTGTAAATACTTGTACTGTAACTTCTGTAAGTGATAGCAAAAACAGAAAGCTAATCAGAAGAATTAGAAGAAATAACGAAAATGCAATTATTGTAGTAACAGGTTGTATGTCACAAGCATTTCCTGAAGATGAAGTGTATGAAATTTGTGACATTGTTGTTGGTAATACAAACAGAAAGATTATTTCAAAGTTAATTAAAGACTATGTGGCAAATTCAGACCACTATGTAAATGTTGAAGAACATACAGGTGGAGAAATTTTTGAACCAATCAAAATTACTAACTTTGAAGAAAGAACAAGAGCACAAATTAAAATTGAGGACGGTTGTAACCGTTTCTGTGCATATTGTATTATCCCTTATGCAAGAGGCAGAGTTCGTTCAAAAGATATTAATGAACTTAAGGAAGAAGCAACAGACTTAGCATCAAAGGGCTTTAGAGAAATTGTTTTAGTTGGTATCAACCTTTCTTGTTTTGGTCAAGATACTAACTTGAATTTATGTGATGCAGTAGAAACTGTAGCATCAGTTGATGGCATTGATAGAGTAAGACTAAGTTCCCTAGAACCTGAAAGACTTGACCCTGAGTTTATCGAAAGACTTGCAAAGTGTGATAAACTATGCCCTCAGTTCCATTTGTCTTTACAATCAGGTTGTGACGAAACACTAAAGAGAATGAACCGTCATTACGATACAGAAGAATATAGAACTATTGTAAATAACTTGCGTAAAGCATTTAAAGATTGTGCAATTACTACTGATGTAATGGTAGGCTTTGCAGGTGAAACTGAAGAAGAATTCCAGAAGTCCCTTGACTTTGTTCATTCCATTAAGTTTGCAAAGGTACATACTTTCTCTTATTCTCGTAGAAAGGGTACAGTAGGTGATAAGCTACCTAACCAGGTTGACCCACAAATTAAGAGTGAACGCAGTAAGAAAATGATTGAGGTTACTCTAAAAGATAGAAAGGAGTTCCTTAGAAATCAGCTTAATAATACATATTCAGTACTGTTTGAACGCAAGAAAGAAGAAGGTTACTGGGAAGGTTACACAATGAACTATACACCGGTAAGAGTATTTTCTGACTTAGACCTAAATGATAAGATTGTAGATGTTAAATTAACAGATGCTTTTGATGATTATTGTATAGGTGAATTAATTTAATTTCATAGTAAGGTTTGCAATTTCTTTAGTTGCAGATTTTTCAGATAAAGAACTATAACTGTATAGCATTATACCATTATAGTTCTTTTTTACTGCAATTTCATATTCTTGCTTTAGTATATCGTCAAAGTCACTCCAAGTGCCACTGTCACTGTCATCAGTACCGGCCTTATATCCGGCAAGACCTGAATATATTTTGATATTTTTATTTGTCTTAATCTTTAGCCAATCATTAATAGCGTCTTCATAGGTAAGTGCAGGATTGTCTAGGCTAAAGTAAATTTGAGGACAAATATAGTCTATATATCCATCTTTACTGCACCAAGTTTTTACATCAGCATAAATTTCCTTGTTGTTGTCAACATTGCCTTGTGGTGAAATGCCAAACTGTACATTATCTTTAAGACTGTGAACCTTCTCATATACATTTTTGATAAGTGTATTAACATTGTTCATTCTCCATTTATCAAGGCTAAGACAGTTGTTATTTTGTGCTTTTTTGTATTGACTGTATTCCCTACTGTCAAAACTTTCATCATCAGTAGGGTAGAAGTAATCGTCAAATTGTATTCCGTCAATGTCATAGTTAGCAACTATTTCTTCAACACCTTTTACAACTAGGTCTTGAGCCTTTTTACTGGCTGGGTTAAGATATATTCCATCATCAGTTTCAACACCTATGGAATTGTCCATAACATATGGGTTATCATTTGATAATTTTTCCGGAACTTTTTTGCTTTTTACTCTGTATGGGTTTACCCATGCCTCAATTCTCATTCCTGAAGAATGTACCTTTTTACACATATATTTTAGCCCATCATAATTTGGATTTTTACCTTGTTCACCTGTAAGTATGTGTGAATAAGGATATATACTTGAATTATATAATGCATCGGAAAATGGCCTAACTTGTACAATAAGTGTGTTAAAGCCTTTTTCTTTGCAAGTGTCAACAATAGAATCAAACTTCTTTTTAAAAGAAGTATAACTTCTGTCTGTGTCACTCATATCAAGGTCCATATATGTAACCCAAATTCCTTTCATAAAGAATTTGTCCTGACTTTTCTTAATAACCTTTTTAGTGGTACTTTCGGTTATAGGTACAGTATTTGTGTTTATTACTTCCTTTACAGGATTAGCTACTTCATAGTAATTTAATGTGATCACAGCTATTAGAAGTGATAAAGCAAGTAAAGATAAATAAATTTTAGTTTTCAATATTAACAATCCTTTCGGTGATATTATGTTATATTTTCTGATTATATATTTAGTAGTAGTGAATATTATAGCCATAGCTTTGACTATATATGATAAAAGAGCAAGTGTTTTAGGCTTGTGGAGAGTGAGAGAAAGCACCTTAATGCTATTTTCATTTTTAGGTGGTTCAGTATTAATGTACCTTATTATGAGAATTATTCACCACAAAACAAGACATCCACTTTTTATGGTTGGTATTCCCATTATTTTTGTGTTACAAATTATTTTTACATTAGTAGTGCTTTATGCAGTAGGTTATATAGGATAGTGTTATGGATAGAAAAAGTTTAACTTTTATAGTGCCAATTGAATATGACAACAAAAATTGCAAAGAGTTCTTAAAGTATTATTGCAACATTTCGGCAAGATTAATTACTAGACTGGTTAGAACAGAAATGGGAATTACTAGGGATAATCAGCTTTTAAGAACTATTGATAATGTGTATGTAGGGGATAAAGTAGTAATTAATTTACCTAACGACAGTAACGAAATTACTCCAACTCAAGGCGAACTAAATGTAATTTATGAGGATGACTACATTTTAGTAGTAGATAAACCACCACTAATGCCGGTACATCCTACTAAGAATCACCAAACTGATACCTTAGCCAATATAGTTAGATATTATTCACTTAACAAAAATGAGGACTATACCTTTAGAGCAATTAATAGAATAGACAGAGATACATCTGGCTTAGTTGTAATTGCAAAAAATAGATTTGTAGCAAACAAAATCAAGTCCCTATATAAAGAATATACAGCAGTATGCTGTGGTAATATTGTCGAAGATGGTACGGTAAATAAAAATATAAAATTAAAAGAAAATAGCAAGATGGTTCGTGATGTTTCTGATGATGGTGCAAAGGCTATTACTCACTATAAAGTAATTAATAGAAGTCCAAGCTATACAGAAATTCTCTGTACTTTAGAAACAGGCAGAACTCATCAAATAAGATGCCATATGTCCTACCTAGGTTATCCACTGGCAGGGGATGATTTATATGGTGGTTCTTTAGAGCATATCTCCAGACAAGCGCTACATTGTAGCAAGGTGATTTTTACCCATCCAATAAGTAATGAAAAAGTTGTATTACAGAGTAATTTGCCTTTTGACATAAAATATTTGTTAAAATATTGACTATTATGTAATTTGTGATAAAATAGAACTAGAGTTCATATATGAAAGGTCGATTATATTATGGAAGAAATTAAAATTGAACTTACTAAAAATCCCAAAGAAAAACCACAAGACGAAAGTAAATTAGGTTTTGGTCGTATTTTCACAGACCATATGTTCCTAATGAATTATGATGAAGGTCAGGGTTGGCATGACCCAAGAATTGTACCTTATGGTCCAATCGCACTAGATCCATCAGCAATGGTATTCCACTACGGTCAAGAAGTATTTGAAGGTATGAAAGCATACAGAAATGTCAACGGTGGTATTAACCTATTTAGACCGGACAAAAATATGGCTAGACTTAATGTTTCTAACGAAAGACTTTGTATTCCTCAGATTGACGAAAAGTTTGCAGTAGAAGCTGTTAAGAAACTTGTAGAAGTAGAAAAAGATTGGGTACCACACTCAGAAGGTACATCTCTATACATTAGACCATTTATTTTCTCAACAGATGCTCAGCTAGGTGTTCACCCAGCAAAACATCTTCTATTTGTAATTATCTGTTGTCCTGTTGGTGCTTATTATCCTGAAGGACTTAACCCTGTTAAGATTTATGTAGAAGAAAATTATGTTCGTGCCGTTAAAGGTGGTATGGGCTTTACTAAGACAGGTGGTAACTATGCTGCTTCTCTAAAGGCTCAGGATGAAGCTGAAAAGCAGAAATATACTCAGGTTCTATGGCTAGACGGTGTAGAAAGAAAGTATATTGAAGAAGTTGGTACTATGAATGTATTCTTTGTTATTGATGACGAAGTTATTACACCTGCACTTCAGGGTTCAATCCTTGGTGGTATCACAAGAATGAGTACTATTGAACTTCTAAAATCTTGGGGTTACAAGGTTTCAGAAAGAAGACTTTCAATTCAGGAAGTTGAAAAGGCTGCTGACGAAGGCAGACTAAAGGAAAGCTTTGGTACAGGTACTGCTGCAGTTATTTCACCAATCGGTGAACTAAAGTGTGGCGACAAGGTTATGACAATCAACAATGGCGAAATCGGTGAAATCAGCCAGAAACTTTACGATAACCTAACAGGTATTCAGTGGGGTAAGATTGAAGATAAGCTAGGTTGGGTTGTTCCTGTTTGCTAATCTAAAATCTAAAAAGTTAAGACTTTAAGACCTATGTTTTACATAGGTCTTTTTTATACCTTTTTTATATTATCCTAAACTTTTCTAAACTAAAATTTACTTAAATTATACTTGACTAAATTCCTAAAAAATGATTGAATATTATTAAAGAAAATTTAAGTAGGGATTAATTATGAAGAAATGTCTTGTAGTTGTAGATTATCAAAATGACTTTGTTTCAGGTTCTCTTGGCTTTGAAAAGGCTAAAGAACTTGACTCTGAAATTGCTAATTTAATTGAAAAGTACCATAATAACAGTGATGATGTTGTTTTTACTTTAGATACCCATTATGATGATTATATGAATACAAATGAGGGTAAATCTTTACCTGTACCACATTGTATTAAAGGTACAATCGGTCATAATCTTTATGGCAAAGTGTCACATTCGGTTAAAGAATCGGATTTACTTTTTGAGAAAAACACTTTTGGTTCAGATAAACTTTTTGAATATTTAAAAAATAATCGGTATTCATCAATAGAATTAGTTGGTGTAGTAACAAATATCTGTGTTATCTCAAATGCAGTAATTGCAAAAATTGCCCAACCTGAAACAGAAATTATTGTGAACAAGAATCTTGTAGCATCAAATGACGACAAATTAAATGATGAAGCACTTTCCGTTATGAGTAGCTTCCAAATTAAAATAACAGAATAAGTAGGTGTAAATATGACAGAAAAGAATATGACTATGCTATGTGACTTCTATGAACTTACAATGGCAAATGGTTACTTTAAGAACGGTTTTTATAAGAAAATTACATATTTTGATGTATTCTATCGTTCTGTACCTGACAATGGTGGTTTTGCAATTGTAGCCGGTCTTGAACAAGTAATTGATTATATAAAGAACCTTCATTTTTCAAGTGAAGATATTGACTACCTTCATTCAAAGAACATTTTTGACGAAGAATTTTTGGATTATCTAAAGGATTTTCATTTTACAGGTGACATATATGCAATACCTGAAGGTACACCTGTATTTCCAAATGAGCCAATTCTCACAGTAAAAGCACCGGCAATTGAAGCACAACTTATTGAAACATTTTTACTTCTTTCAATTAACCATCAGTCACTAATTGCTACTAAAGCAAATAGAATTGTGAGAGCCTCTCAAGGCAGAACAGTACTTGAGTTTGGTTCTCGTAGAGCACAAGGTGCTGATGGTGCAATCTTAGGTGCAAGAGCAGCATATATAGGTGGATGTGCTGGTACTGCTTGTACAATTACCGATGAACTTTATGGTGTACCTGCCGGTGGTACAATGGCTCATTCTTGGATACAAATGTTTGATACTGAGTATGATGCATTTAAAACTTATTGTGAAACTTATCCTGAGAATGTAACACTTTTAGTTGATACTTATAACACCATAAAAAGTGGTGTACCAAATGCAATTAAGGTGTTTAAAGAAATTCTTTTACCGAAGGGTATTACTAATTTTGCAATCAGACTTGATTCAGGTGATATTTCCTATCTATCTAAGAAAGCAAGAAAAATGCTTGATGATGCAGGACTGCAATGTTGTAAGATTGTAGCATCCAATGCACTTGATGAATACCTAATTCGTGATTTAATGATGCAGGACGCAAAGGTAGATACTTTTGGTGTAGGTGAAAGACTGATTACCTCCAAGAGTACACCTGTATTTGGTGGAGTGTATAAGTTAGTTGCAGTTGAAGATAATGATGGCAATATTGTTCCAAAAATCAAAGTCAGTGAAAATACTGCAAAAATCACTAACCCACACTTTAAGAAAGTTTATAGATACTATGACAAAGAAAGTGGCAAGGCTTTGGCAGATGAACTTTGTATCTATGATGAAGTAGTAAGTGATAAAGAACCTAGAATAATCTTTGACCAACAAGCTACTTGGAAAACTAAAGAGTTAACTAATTTTAAAGTTAGAGAACTTCAAGTACCAATCTTTAAAGATGGTAATTGTGTATATGATATGCCAACCCTTGAAGAAATCAAAGATTATTGTGCTAAAGAAATTGATTTACTATGGGATGAAGTTAAGCGTTTTGAAAATCCACATACTTATTATGTTGACCTTTCAGAAAAGCTATGGAATACCAAGAAAGACTTACTTTCAAGATTTAAGAACTTTATTTAATATATTTTACGAAAAAGGCTAGTGATAAATAAAAATATCACTAGCCTATAATTATTTTATTAACTTTTCTTTTTTACTTACACCAAGTATTCCACCAATAGTGCCGAATAGGAAAGATACAATAAACTTTAAGAATGTAAAAACAGTAAAATTACTGTCAATGCTTATCATACCTGCACTAAAGATAATTAAGAAAAATATAAACCCACTGCTAATCCCATTGATGTATCCCTTAATAGGAGAAATTTTTGAACATATAAACCCTGTAACAAATGCACATACACCACATATAATAGTGAGAAGAATGTTTAGTACAGTACTGTTAAGTATACCTGTGTTACTCATAACTATTGCCACAAGGCTAAGTAAAACAATAAGAGTTAATTCTCCAACTATTAAACCAACTACTAAACCTTTTATGTACTTAAATTTATTAAATCCTAAAGTAATGCTTTTCAAAAAAACACCCCCAAATATGATACTAAATCATATTCAGGGGAATTGAAAATTATGTAATTATTTTTCAACTGGGTTTTCTTCAGCATTTTTTTTCTTTCTACCGAAGAAACCTTTCTTTTCTGTCTTGTCAGTCTTTTCAGCAGTCTTATCCTTATCTGAATTAACAGTTGAAATAGCCCAACGCTTAAATACCATCTTTGTCTTTTCAGAACCTGTTTCAAGTACGATTTCATCAGCTTCTTCTCTAATAGCAATAACTCTACCAACGATACCACCGATTGTTGTGATTTCATCACCAATCTGTAGGCTGTTTCTTAGTTCCTGTTCTTGCTTTGATTTCTTTGACTTTGGTCTGATAAGAATAAAGTAGATACCAACGAAGATAAGAGCGTAGATGATGATTAGTGTCCACATGCTACCGCCACCAGCTGAGCCTGAAAGTAAGTTTAGATTCATAGTTAAATTCTCCATTTCATATTAATAATTAGATTATAACAACTTTTCATTGTATATTCAAGTACTATTTTAAATGCGTTTTCCTAATATGTCAATATTATTGTTGTAATATGTCTCAAATTCTCCATTATCAAGAGCATTTCTGATTTCTTCCATTAGATTATTGTAGAAATATAAGTTGTGCATTACTGCAAGTCGCATATAAAGCATTTCCTCAGCTTTCTTAAGATGTCTTAGGTATGCTCTTGAAAAACTCTTGCATACAGGACAATTACACTCTTTGTCAATAGGAGCAAGGTCCTTTTGATATTTTTGATTGTTAATGTTGATGATACCACTCTTAGTGAATAGGTGACCATGTCTTGCATTTCTACTAGGCATAACACAGTCAAATAAATCAACACCACGCTTAACACTTTCAAGAATATTTACAGGAGTACCAACACCCATTAGGTATCTGATTTTATCCTTAGGCATATATGGTTCAACATCTTCAATAATTTGATACATTTCTTCAGCAGTTTCACCAACTGCTAAACCACCGATAGCATAACCGTCAAGGTCAAGTTTAGCAATATCTTTCATATGCTGAATTCTAAGATCACTGTAAGTAGAACCTTGGTTAATACCGAATAGCATTTGTTTCTTGTTAATAGTGTCAGGAAGACTGTTTAGTCTGTCCATTTCTTTTTTGCATCTTTCAAGCCATCTGGTAGTACGACCAATAGAATTCTTTACATAATCATATGGAGCAGGGTTTTCAATACATTCATCAAATGCCATAGCAATAGTTGAGCCTAGGTTAGACTGAATTTGCATTGATTCTTCAGGTCCCATAAATATTTTTCTACCGTCAATATGGGAAGAAAAGTAAACACCCTCTTCTTTAATGTTTCTTAGCTTTGCAAGAGAGAATACCTGAAATCCACCTGAGTCTGTAAGTATAGGACCATCCCACTTAGTAAGACTGTGAATACCACCCAACTCTTTAATAATTTTATCACCTGTTCTAACATGTAGGTGATAGGTGTTACACAACATAACCTGGCACTTAATATCCTTTAAATCAAAGGAAGATACACCACCCTTAATAGCACCGGCAGTTGCAACATTCATAAAACAAGGAGTTTGAAAAGCACCGTGTGGTGTTATAAACTCACCTCGTCTTGCAGTTTTTTCATTCTTAATTAATTTAAACATATTTCTCCTTACTCAATAAACATACTGTCACCAAAAGAGAAAAATCTGTATTTCTCTTTGACAGCTTCTTTATATATACTCATAACTTCATCATAACCGGCAAAAGCAGAAACTAGCATAATAAGTGTGCTTTCAGGTAGATGAAAGTTAGTAATAAGTCCGTCAAGCACTTTAAACTCAAATCCCGGATAAATGAAAATATCTGTCCAACCTTCACAAGGAACAACCTTGCCATATTCCTTTGCAACACTTTCAAGTGTTCTGCAAGAAGTTGTACCCACTGCAATAACTCTCTTGCCATTCTTTTTGGTTTCTTCAATCAGCTTTGCAGTTTCTTCCGGCACTTCATAATGTTCACTGTGCATCTTATGAGTTGTAACATCATCAACCTTTACAGGTCTAAATGTACCAAGTCCTACATGAAGTGTTACATATCCAATCTTAATGCCCTTAGCCTTAATTTTTTCAAGTAACTCATCAGTAAAGTGAAGACCTGCAGTAGGTGCGGCAGCAGAACCAAGTTCGTGACTATATACTGTCTGGTATCTTTCCTTGTCCTTTAACTTTTCGTGAATGTATGGAGGAAGTGGCATTTGACCAATCTTATCAAGTGTTTCATAGAAGTTACTGTCACACTTAAATTCAACAATTCTGTTGCCATCTTCAAGTACATCAATAACTTTACCTGTCATAATGCCATCACCAAAAGTAAAGCTGTCACCGGTTCTTGCTTTTTTACCGGGCTTTACAAGTGTTTCCCATACCTTGTCTTTAACTTGCTTTAACAGTAAGAATTCTACATTAGCACCGGTAGGAATTTTTGTACCGTAAATTCTTGCAGGTAAAACTCTTGAGTCATTAACAATAAGAGCGTCACCTTCATTTAAAAAGTCGATAACATCATAAAAATGCTTGTGAAGAACTTCCTTAGTTTTTCTGTTATAAACCATCATTCTTGAAGAATCTCTTGGTTCAACAGGTGTCTGAGCAATAAGTTCTTCCGGTAAATCATAATAAAAATCACTAGTCTTCATAAAAAATCAACATCATCCTAATCTTTATTTCTCAAAATAATTGACATAATCTTTCTTAAATGATAGAATAAATAAGAAAATAGGTCAATTTGTTTTTCCTAATATATAATATAATAAACTTGAGAAAAACACAACTGATTTTTTAAATTTGGAGGAAGACGAATATGAAAAATTATAAAGTTGGTATCATCGGCGCTACAGGTATGGTAGGTCAGAGATTTGCAACTCTACTTGAAAATCACCCTTGGTTTACTGTTACAGCACTTGCTGCAAGTAAAAGAAGTGCAGGTAAAACATATAAAGAATGTGTAGAATCTCGTTGGGCTATGACAACACCAATTCCAAAGGCTATGGAAGATATGATTATCCTAGACGCAGCTAATGTTGAAGAAGTTGCATCAAAGGTTGACTTTGTATTTTGTGCTGTTGATATGCCAAAAGATCAGATTCGTGAACTAGAAGAAGCTTATGCAAAGGCAGAATGTCCTGTTGTTTCAAATAACTCAGCTCACAGACACACACCTGATGTACCAATGGTTATCCCTGAAATCAATGCTGACCATATTAAGATTATTGATTCTCAGAGAAAGAGACTTGGCACAAAGAAAGGCTTTGTTGCAGTTAAGTCTAACTGTTCTCTACAGTCATATGTACCTGCAGTACACCCACTAAGAGAACTAGGTTGTAACAAGGTTCTTGCTTGTACTTATCAGGCTATTTCAGGTGCAGGTAAAACATTTGAAAGATGGCCTGAAATGGTTGATAACCTAATCCCATATATCGGTGGCGAAGAAGAAAAGTCAGAAAAAGAACCACTAAAGATTTGGGGTCATATTGAAGGCGACCAGATTGTTGATACTGATGATATTGCTATCACATCACAGTGCCTAAGAGTTCCTGTTTCAGATGGTCATACAGCAGCTGTATTTGTTTCATTTGACGGTGAAGTTCCATCAGAAGAAAAGATTATCGAAACATGGGAAAACTACAAGGGTAGAGCTCAGGAACTAGAGCTACCAAGTGCTCCAAAGCAGTTCCTACACTACTTTACAGAGCCAGACCAGCCACAGATTAAGACAGCCAGAACACTAGAACATGGTATGGCTATCTCAATCGGTAGATTAAGACCGGATACTCAGTACGATATGAAGTTTGTATGTATGAGCCATAATACATTGAGAGGTGCTGCAGGTGGTGCAGTTCTTCTAGCTGAACTTCTATGTGCTGAAGGATATATTGAAAACTAAACCTTTTGGAGGTTATATATAATGAGTACACCAATTTTTACAGGTGCAGGTGTTGCCTTAATTACACCTATGAACAGTGACGGTTCCGTTAACTTTGATGAACTTGGAAGACTACTTGAATTCCAGATTGAAAACGGTACTGATGCTATTATCGCTTGTGGTACAACAGGCGAAGCTGCTACACTTTCAGTTGAAGAACACAAGGCTGTTCTTTCATATGTAGCAGAAAAGGTTAACAAGAGAATTCCGGTTATTGCAGGTACAGGTAGTAACGATACTGCTACTGCAATCAGCCTATCAAAGTCAGCACAGAAGTATGGTGCAGACGGCTTACTTTCTGTAACTCCATACTACAACAAGACTTCACAGGCAGGACTTGTAAAGCACTTTACAACAATTGCTGATTCTGTTGACCTACCAATCATTCTTTACAATGTTCCATCAAGAACAGGTTGTAATATGCAGCCAAAGACATATGCTGAACTTGAAAAGCACCAGAACATTGTAGGTGTTAAGGAAGCTAACGGTGATATTTCATCAGTTTCTCTAACAAGAAGCCTATGTTCAGATGACTTTGCTATTTATTCAGGTAACGATGACCAGACAGTTCCATTTATGTCTCTAGGTGGTAAGGGTGTTATTTCTGTATTCTCAAACTTCTGCCCTAAGGAAATGCACGAAATTTGTCAGGCTTGTCTTGATAACGATTTCCAGAGAGCAGCAGAAATGAACTTCCATTTTGTTGAACTAATGGATATTATGTTCTCAGATGTTAACCCTATTCCGGTTAAGACTGCTATGAACCTAATCGGTTTCAATGCCGGTGAATGCAGATTACCACTTGTACCAATGAGCTATTCAGGTTATCACGACCTAAAGGATTGCTTAGCTAAGTACAACCTACTAGATAAGTACAAGAAGTAATTAAACTAATGAATTTGGGCGTACATTGTACGCCCATAACTATATTTAAGGGGAATAATAATGACAAAGGTTATTTTAAGTGGTTGCTCAGGTAAGATGGGTCACGCTATTGTAAAGGCAATTGACGAAAGAAACGATTGTGAAATTGCTTGTGGTGTAGATGCTTACGATTGTGGTGACTATGATTTTACAGTATATAAGAGTTTTTCTGAAATTACTGAAAAGTATGATGCAATTATCGACTTTAGTAATCCTGCAGTACTTGATACTATGCTTGACTATGCAGTAACAAATGCAGTACCTGCAGTTATCTGTACAACAGGTTTTTCTGAAGAACAAATTGCAGAAATTAAGAACGCGTCAGAAAAGACTGCTATTTTCTATTCAGGCAATATGTCACTTGGTATCAACCTAATGGTTGAACTTTGCAAAATAGCAACAAAAGTATTTGCTAACCATGGTGATAACTTTGATATTGAAGTTATCGAAAAGCACCATAACCAAAAGCTAGATGCTCCAAGTGGTACTGCACTTATGATTGCTGACGGTATTTCTTCTGTATCTCCTACAGAAAAGCAGTATGTTTATGATAGACATGCTTATAGAAAGAAGAGAGATAAGAACGAAATAGGTATTCACTCAATTCGTGGTGGTACAATTGTCGGTGAACATGAAGTTATTTTTGCCGGTCATGATGAAGTAGTTTCAATTAAGCATGAGGCTCATTCTAAGGAAGTTTTTGCTATTGGTTCTATCAATGCAGCCGTATTTATGAAAGACAAAAAGTCCGGTATGTATGATATGTCAGATTTACTAGCTGAATAATCTAATAAACACATATAAAATCTCACCCCATAGTATGTAGTGTACTATGGGGTGATTTTATTGAAAAAATATATATTATTAAATTCTGTGTCAAGTGCCTTAAAGTCTAAGGAAATACTTGACAAACACAATATAAAATGTTCTGTTGAAAGAACACCAAAGAACAATATTGCTCGTTCTTGTGGTTATAGTTTACTGGTGTTTGGTGATGTTGATAAAGCAAAGGATATTCTCCTAAAAAATAAAATTTCAGTTTTAGGTATTGTAAATAGGTGATTTATCTTGATAACGGTGCAACTTCTTTTCCTAAACCACTGTCAGTACGACAAAATGTAGATATATCATTAAAGAAGTTTAGTGCAAATCCCGGAAGAAGTGGACACTCACTTTCTCTGAGAGCTGCTAAAGAAATTTTTGAATGTAGAAAAAGATTAAAGGAACTTTTCAATGTAAACAGTGAAGAAGAAATTATCTTTACAGAGAATTGTACAATGGCACTAAATACAGTGATTTTTGGTTTGCTAAGTGAAGGTGACCATGTTCTAATATCTTCAATGGAGCATAATTCCGTTACAAGGCCATTAGAATCACTAAAAGATAAAGGTGTAACTTATTCAACCTTTGATTATTCCTATGACGATAATGAAACCGTAGATAATGTTCGAAACTTAATAAAGCCTGAAACAAAATTAGTTATTTGTACTCATGCATCAAATGTTTTTGGTTTTAGGTTTCCTATTGAAAGAATATGTGCTTTGTGTCATGCTTATGGAATTCTCTTTTGTGTAGATTCAGCACAGTCTGCCGGTGTATTTGATATAGATGTTGGCACAAATCAATATGATTTTGTCTGTACGTCAGGTCACAAAAGCCTTTACGGACCAATGGGTACAGGTGTGTTAATTCTTAATAATCGCAACCTAAAGCCATTATTATACGGTGGTACAGGTACTGAATCTGTAAAGAAATCTCAGCCTGAGGGACTACCTGAAAAGTTTGAAAGTGGCACACAAAATATGAACGGTATTTCAGGACTAAAGGCAGGAGTTGACTTTGTAAAAAATAGAGGTATTAAAAATATTTATAATCATGAATATAAACTTGCAAAACGCCTATTTAATGGACTAGCGAATAACAGAAAGGTTATAACCTATAATAAATCATTTGATTATGGCAAAGTAGCACCGGTAGTTTCTTTTAATATAGATGGAGTTTATTCTGAGGACCTTGTAGCTAAATTAAATAAATACGGAATAATGACTAGGGGAGGACTTCATTGTTCACCACTTGCTCATACAACAATGAATACTATAGAAAATGGTACAGTAAGAGTGGTTCCGGGAGCATTTAATACAATAAATGACATAAACTACCTACTAAATGTTATAAGAAAATTAACAAATTAAAATTTTCTTGAACTAGTATTATTTTTATGCTAAAATATATGTAAGTAAAAATAAAAGGAGTGGTAACAATGAATATAGGTGCATTGTTTGACAGTATTTTAACAGTGCTAAAAACATTCAGATTTGTTGATGTTATTGATATTGTTGTTATTGCCTTTATTGTATATAGTCTATTTAAACTTGTTCGAGATACCAGAGCAGAACAACTTGTAAAAGGTATTGTAATTTTAATGATTGCCTACTTGGGTGCATCAATATTTAATATGTTGATGATGAAGAACTTGCTGAAAACATTGTTTGAATTTGGTGTTGTTTTGTTGGCAATTATTTTCCAACCGGAAATACGAAATGCTTTGGAGCAGTTAGGTCGTAAGAATATAAAGAGTTTTTCCTTTATGAATAGGGTAAACCGAACTGATGAATGGATAGAAAAAGAGAAAAAGGCAATTTTAGATGTAGCAGAAACTGCTGAGGTATTTAGCAGACAAAAAACAGGTGCTTTGATAGTATTTGAAAGAGAAACCAAACTTTCGGATATTGCAGCAACCGGTGTAGAGATTAATGCAGATACTTCAACTGCTATTTTAGGTAACTTGTTCTTTAACAAAGCACCACTTCATGACGGTGCAGTAATTATCAGCAACGGACTTGTTAAGTCAGCCGGTTGTATTTTGCCTCTAACTTCTAGAAACGAAGATGTAGATATGAATTTAGGTACAAGGCATAGAGCTTCCCTAGGTATTTCTGAAGTTTCGGATGCAGTTATTGTTGTTGTATCTGAAGAAACAGGTACAATTTCTGTAGCACAAAATGGAGAATTAACTTCTAATTACAATAAAACATCTTTGATTAAAAAACTGGAAGAAGAACTTATCCCTACACAAGAGAAAAAGAATTTTCTAAGTAAATTCTCCTCAAGAAAGGAGAACAAGAAAGATGAATAAAGGTATTTTGTCTAGAATTTTTTCCAACAAACTTTTTCTTATAATACTATCAGTTGTTATTTCTCTTACAATTTGGATTAGTATTAATATGGGTGACTTTGCAGAAACCAGCTATTCAGTTTCTAATATTCCTATTACAATTGATTTGCCTGATACTGCAAGTAACCAAGGACTAAAGGTATTTAACAATGATGAACTAAAGGGTACTGTAACAGTTTCAGGTAACCGTTCAATTATCGGAAATCTTACTTCTGATGATATTGAGATTGTGCCGGAACAAACGGATAACCTTACTTCTGCCGGTTCATATACCTTGTCACTTGTAGCCAAGAAAAAGTCTAGTTCTCTAAACTATAATATTGAGTCAGTTTCTCCTAGTACAGTTTATATTAAACTTGACAGAAACAGAAATATAACTAAGAAAATTGAACAGAATATTAGTTACACTATTCCTAAGGATTATTATGGAACTGTCCTTCTTGATAACGAGTCAGTTACTATTTCAGGACCTGAAACTGAAATTAAGAAAATTGATAAAGTTGTAATTGAAGGCGATGTTAAGGAAGAACTTAAGAGTTCAGTAACTAATGAATATGATGTTAAGTTACTTGATTCTTTCGGTGAAGAAATCAAAACTAATGATACACTGGCAATTTCACCATCAAAGGTAAAAGCAACAGTAAGTGTATTACAGAAGAAAGATGTTAATGTTGAACTAAGTACTGTAAATGGACCTAGTGGAATTGATTTAACTAAGTATAGCAAAATCGAACCTAATTCAATATCCCTAGGTGCTGACTCAAGTAATATTGAAAATATCACTAAGGTAAGTATTGAACCTATTGACTTCTCAACTTTGAGAAATAAAGATTATAAGATTAATAAAAATCTTGATATTCCTAACAAGTGTGTTGATATTAATTCAGTTAATTCTGTTGTTGTTAATATGGACTTGTCCTCAATGAAAAAGAGAACTATTACATTAACTGATTTTGATATTAAGGGGCTTGATAAAAAGTATTCTGCAAATGTTACTACTCAATCTGTAGAAGTAACATTGTATGGTACAAAAAGTGCATTGAAAAATATTGATGAAAACGATATTGATGCTGTAATTGATTTTACAGGCACTGAGGTATCAGCAGGTTCAAGGACTATGCCTTTAAGTCTAACCCTGAAAGATAAAGACGGTTGTTGGATTTATGGTTCATATGAAGTAGTAGTAGAAATAAGTTAAATTATAACTGACCTTGTTAAATCAAGGTCAGTTTTTCTTTTGTAAAAATATTACAAATTATTCCTAGAATATTAATCAAAATAATATTATTTTGATAACAATATGTAGTATCTTGTTAAAGAATACATATTAAATTAATAGGTCTTGTATGACTAAAATATAATTGCAAGAATGAATAAGAAACTTGCAAATATTTCAAATTAGTTTCAAAAAACATACTAAAAACAGAGAAAATTGCAACAAAAATAAAAATAATTGCAATTTTCCTTGACATATGCCCTTCATTGTGTTAAAGTTATTTATGCAATAAATCTTAAAAATTGTTGTAGAGTTCACCCCTATAACTATATGTAGGGTTAGTGTTCAATATAAAGAAACTAATAAAAAGGAAGTAGGTGCTTCTGATGGATAACTTCAGAAATCAGGAACCATTTGCAAAACAGGGTTTGTATGATCCTCGTTTTGAGCATGACAACTGTGGTATCGGTGCAGTAGTCAACATCAACGGCATTAAATCAAGAAAAGTTGTTGACAATGCTTTAAGTATTGTAGAAACACTTGAACATAGAGCCGGTAAAGATGCCGAAGGCAAAACAGGTGATGGTGTTGGTATTCTTCTACAGATTTGTCACCAATTTTTCAAAGATGCTACTGCTGACCTAGGTTTTGATATTGGAGAAGAAAGAGATTACGGTATTGGTATGTTCTTCTTCCCACAAAATAAGCTAAAAAGACTTCAGGCTATGAAGCTTTTTGAAATTATTATTAAGAAAGAAAATCTAGAGTTCTTAGGTTGGAGAGAAGTTCCTACTGATCCATCAGTAATCGGTCAAAAAGCATTAGACAGTATGCCATACATTATGCAAGGTTTTGTTAAGAGACCTTCTAATGTAGAACAGGGCTTACCTTTCGATAGAAAGTTATATATTGCTAGACGAGTATTTGAACAGAGTAATGAAGATACTTATGTAGTTTCTCTTTCAAGCCGTACAATCGTTTATAAAGGTATGTTCCTTGTTAAAGAACTAAGAAAGTTCTTCTATGACCTACAGAGTGATAAATTTGTTTCTGCTATTGCTACAGTACATAGTAGATTCAGTACAAATACAAATCCTTCTTGGCAGAAGGCTCACCCAAACAGAATTATTGTTCATAATGGTGAAATCAATACAATCACAGGTAACGCAGACAGAATGTTAGCTCGTGAAGAATCTATTTCATCAGAAGTTTTTGGTGATGATTTGTCAAAGGTATTTCCAATTGTTGATCCTAACGGTTCTGACTCAGCCAGACTTGATAACACTCTTGAATTTATGATGATGGCAGGTATGCCACTTCCTCTGGCTGTTATGATTACAATTCCTGAACCTTGGAGAAACAACCGTACAATGTCTCTTGAAAAGAGAGATTTCTATCAGTATTATGCAACAATGATGGAACCATGGGATGGTCCGGCATCAATCATCTTCTCAGATGGTGATATGATGGGTGCAGTTCTTGACAGAAACGGTTTAAGACCATCAAGATATTACATTACAAAAGATGGTTTCCTAGTTCTTTCTTCAGAAGTTGGTTGTATCGATATTCCTGCTGAAGATGTTGTAGTAAAAGAAAGACTTCGTCCGGGTAAAATGCTTCTTGTTGATACAGTTAAGGGTAAGCTAATTGATGACGAAGATATTAAGGAATATTATTCAACAAGACAGCCATATGGTGAATGGCTAGACCAAAATCTAGTTCACCTAGGTGATCTAAAGATTCCTAATAAGGGTATCGAAAAGTATGACAAAGAGTCACTTGTAAGACATCAAAAGGCTTTTGGTTATACATATGAACAGATTAGAACAAGTATCCTACCAATGGCTAAGAATGGTACAGAACCAATTGCAGCTATGGGTGCTGATACTGCAATTCCTCCTTTATCACAAAAGGATGGTCCTCTATTTAACTACTTTAAGCAGTTATTTGCACAGGTAACAAACCCTCCATTTGACTCAATTCGTGAAGAGATTGTTACAGATACAAGTGTTCATCTAGGCAGTAACGGTAACATCCTAGAAGAAAAACCTGAGAACTGTCATATTCTTAAGATTGAGGACCCAATCCTAACAAATACTGACTTACTAAAGATTAAGAACATTGATGCTCCGGGTCTAAAGTCAGCAGTTATTCCAATCACATATTATAAAAGTACAAACCTAGCTAAGGCTATTGAACATCTGTTCATCCTAGCAGATAAGGCATATAAAGACGGTGCAAATATTATCATTCTATCAGACAGAGGTGTTGATGAATACCATGTTGCTATTCCTTCCCTTCTAGCTGTATCAGCAATGCAACAGCACCTAGTTAGAACAAAGAAGAGAACATCAATCTCAGTTATTCTTGAAAGTGCAGAACCTTGTGAAGTTCATCACTTTGCAACACTACTTGGTTACGGTGCAAGTGCTATTAACCCTTACCTAGCACAAGAAACAATCCGTGACCTAGTAGATTCAGGTTCACTTGATAAAGATTATTACGCAGCAGTTAATGACTATAATGATGCTATCCTACATGGTATCGTTAAGATTGCATCAAAAATGGGTATCTCAACAATTCAGTCATACCTAGGTTCTAAGATTTTTGAAGCAATCGGTATTTCTAAGGAAGTAATTGATAAGTACTTTACAAATACTGTTTCAAGAGTTGGTGGTATTACACTACAGGATATCAGTAAGCGTTCAGAAAGACTTCATGCATCAGCATTTGACCCACTAGACCTAAATATTCAGCTTGAAGTTGAAAGTGCCGGTAGTCATAAGCTAAGAAGTGGTAAAGAAGAACATCTATATAACCCTGAAACAATTCATCTTCTACAGGAAGCTACTTGGACAGATAATTATGATTTATTCAAGAAGTATTCAGAAGCTATCAATAGAGAAGATACAAATATGAACCTAAGAAGTCTTCTTGACTTTAACTTCCCTGAAGATGGTGGTATTCCAATTGATGAAGTTGAAAGTGTAGAAAGTATTTGCCATAGATTCAAGACAGGTGCTATGTCATACGGTTCAATTTCTAAGGAAGCTCACGAAACAATGGCAATTGCTATGAACCAAATCGGTGGTAAGTCAAATTCCGGTGAAGGTGGCGAAGATACTGATCGTCTGACAATCGGTAAAGATGGACTTAACCGTTGTTCTGCTATTAAACAGGTTGCTTCCGGTAGATTCGGTGTTACATCAGAATACCTAGTAAGTGCAAAAGAAATTCAGATTAAAATGGCTCAGGGTGCAAAGCCCGGTGAAGGTGGTCACCTACCAGGCAAAAAGGTATATCCTTGGATTGCAAAGACTCGTCATTCAACTCCCGGTGTTAGCCTAATTTCACCTCCACCACATCATGATATTTATTCAATCGAAGACTTAGCTCAGCTAATCTATGATTGTAAGAATGCCAATAAAGATGCCAGAATTTCAGTTAAGCTGGTATCAGAAGCAGGTGTAGGTACAGTTGCAGCCGGTGTTGCGAAAGCCGGTGCAGGTGTTATTTTAATTTCAGGTTTTGACGGTGGTACAGGTGCTGCTCCTAGAAACTCAATCTATAACGCAGGTTTACCATGGGAACTTGGTCTTGCAGAAACTCACCAAACACTAATTATGAACGGACTTCGTTCTAAGGTTGTTATTGAAACAGACGGTAAGTTGATGACAGGTAGAGATGTTCTTGTAGCTGCTTTGTTAGGTGCAGAAGAATATGGTTTTGCAACAGCTCCTTTAGTAACAATGGGTTGTGTAATGATGAGAGTATGTAACCTAGACACTTGTCCTGTAGGTATCGCAACTCAGAACCCTGAACTTCGTAAGAGATTTAAGGGTAAGCCTGAATATGTTGTTAACTTTATGCACTTTATTGCTCAAGAGTTAAGAGAATATATGGCTAAACTTGGTATCCGTACAGTTGATGAACTAATCGGTAGAACAGACCTACTAAAGGTTAAAGAAACTGAAGACGGTAGCAAGGCATCAAGAATTGACTTAAGCCAGATTATCAACAATCCATTTGTCAATTCTGATGAACCTCAGAGATTTAATCCGGCTGATGTTTATAACTTTGAACTGGAAAAGACTATTGATGAAAAGGTTATTCTAAAGCAGTTAGAACCGGCATTTAAGAATAAAAAGAAGAAACATTCAATCGAAATTGATGTTACAAATACAGACCGTTCTGTTGGTACAATCTTCGGTTCAGAAATCACAAAGCACTTTGGTGATAATACACTTGAAGATGATACATTTAAGGTTAAGTGTAACGGCGCAGGTGGTCAGAGCTTTGGTGCATTTATTCCAAAGGGGCTAACACTTGAACTTGTAGGCGACAGTAACGACTACTTCGGTAAAGGTCTATCCGGTGGTAAACTTGTTGTTTATCCTCCAAAGGGTAGCACATTTAAGAGAGATGAAAACATTATCATCGGTAATGTTGCTCTATATGGTGCTACAAGCGGTAAGGCATTTATCAGTGGTGTAGCAGGTGAGCGTTTTTGCGTAAGAAATTCAGGTGCTATTGCAGTTGTTGAAGGTGTAGGCGACCATGGTTGTGAATATATGACAGGTGGTAGAGTTGCTATCCTAGGTAAGACAGGTAAAAACTTTGCAGCCGGTATGAGTGGTGGTATCGCTTATGTACTTGATGAAGACTCAGACCTATATATGAGAATGAACAAGGAGCTTGTTTCTGTTAGCGTTGTATCAGAAAAAGCCGATATTCTTGAACTAAAGAATATGATTGAAGAACATGTTAAGGCAACAGACTCTCCAAAGGGTAAGGAAATCCTTGATAACTTTGATGAATATGTTTCTAAGTTTAAGAAGATTTTACCAAACGATTATGCAAAGATGATGCAGACAATGTATGCTATGGAAGAAAAGGGTATGACACCTGAACAAGCAAAGATTGAAGCATTCTATATTAATACAAGAAAGTGAGGCGTTGAAAATGGGTAAGCCAACTGGTTTTTTAGAATTTGAAAGAAAAAGCAATGTAGGCACATCGCCTCTTGAAAGAATTAAAAATTATAAAGAGTTCCACACACCATTGCCGGAAAACGAAAGAAGACAACAGGCATCAAGATGTATGGATTGTGGTGTTCCTTTCTGTCAAAACGGTAAGCCAATTATGGGTATGGTATCAGGTTGTCCTTTGAACAACCTTGTACCTGAATGGAACGATTTATTATACACAAACGAATATGAGGCAGCAGCACATAGACTACTTATGACAAACAACTTCCCTGAATTTACTTCAAGAGTTTGTCCTGCTCTATGTGAAGCAGCTTGTACTTGTGGACTTAACGGTAATCCTGTTTCTGTTAAGGAAAATGAGAATTTTATCATTGAGTTTGCTTATAACTCAGGTTTGATGCAGCCTAACCCTCCAAAGGTTAGAACTGATAAGAATATTGCAATTATCGGTTCAGGTCCTTCCGGTTTAGCATGTGCAGATCAGCTTAACAAGAGAGGTCACAATGTTACTGTATTTGAGAAGGATGACCGTATCGGTGGACTACTAATGTATGGTATCCCAAATATGAAACTTGAAAAGCAGTTCATTGACAGACGAGTAAACTTAATGAAAGAAGAAGGCGTTAAGTTTGAAACAAATGCTAATGTTGGTGAAGATGTAAAGGCTAGTAAGCTACTTAATAAGTATGATGCAGTGGTACTTTGTTGTGGTGCAGGTAATCCTAGAGATATTAAAGCAGAGGGCAGAGATGCCAACGGCATTTACTTTGCAGTAGATTTCCTAAAGGCAACAACAAAGAGCCTACTTGACTCTAACCTACAGGATGGTAACTATGTTTCTGCTAAAGACAAAAATGTAGTTATTATCGGTGGTGGTGATACAGGTAATGACTGTGTCGGTACATCAATCCGTCAAGGTTGTAAGTCAGTAGTTCAGCTAGAAATGATGCCAAAATTACCTGACTCAAGAGCAGACAACAACCCATGGCCTGAATGGCCAAGAGTCTGCAAGACAGACTACGGTCAGGAAGAAGCAATTGCAGTATTCGGTCATGACCCAAGAATTTATCAGACAACTGTAAAAGAATTTGTCAAGGATGAAAACGGCAACCTAAAGGGTGTCAAGACAGTTATGGTTCAGTTTGTTACTGATAAGGAAACAGGCAGAAGAGTAATGCAAGAAGTAGAGGGTAGCGAAAAGTACCTAGATGCTGAACTTGTACTGATTGCAGCCGGTTTCTTAGGTCCAAAGAAGTATATTGCAGATGCATTTGGCGTTGAAACTAATCAGAGAAGTAATGTAGCTACTGAACAAGGCAAATATTCTACAAATGTAGAAAAAGTATTTACTGCCGGTGATATGCACAGAGGTCAGTCACTTGTTGTATGGGCTATTCGTGAGGGTAGAGATGCAGCAGCTGAAGTTGATGAGTATTTAATGGGTTATACAGCCTTAAAATAATTACAATATTGCTAAAAAGCAAGGTGTTTTTGCACCTTGCTTTTTTCTTTGTTGAATAGTATAAAATTATCACATAATGTAGATTAATATTTTATTATATAGTAAAAACTTAAATATTGTAAAATAACTCTTGAAATTAATAACATAAAATGGTACAATATAGATAAATTAATGAAATAATTAAAATAATGAAAATCCACTATGTAAAGTTGAACAATACTAATTGTATGCATAGTATCTCAGTTTAACATTTGTGCTTTTAAATTATTTGCGTTGCATTAATTTAATATTAATATTCTAACGATATTATTCGATAGAAACGAAAGGAAATGTAAAATTATGAAACAAAGAAGTTTAAATTTGTTGCTAATCACTGTGATACTTACATTGTGTGCTTTGTTTAGTGGTTGCACTTATTCTAATAGTGAAACTAATGAAAATAAAAACAGTGTTTCTCAGCCAACCACTATAGCAAGAAAGTCATATACAGAAGAGGAATTTGTAAGCTTTAGTGACCATAATAAATTTCCAAAATCATATTTGATAAAAGTTGGTGATGGTGATTGTTTTACTATTGACCACTTTGATAATAATGGTAATAACAAACCTGTTACTGTTACTTTTAATAAGGCATCTAAATATTCTAATATAAGTGAATTTGATAAGAACAACTTTGCAAATTATAAAGATGATATTGCTCCTTATGTCGATAAAAAGGGTAACTTGAAATCTTATAAAAGAACCACAAAGAAACTTATTAATGGAGGCTTAGATAAAAAGTTTGTTTCAGTTAATAAGAATGCACAACGTGAATTTGTTGTTCTTGATGTAGAAATTAGGAATACGTCTGATAAAAATCAAGAAGGAATATCAACATACCAATTAGGTTTTGGTCGTTATAAAAGTTTGGATGATGAATTTGTTAGTAATGAATTGAATAATTATGAATTTACAGATGAAAAGGATAATTTAGCGTTTAGTGACTCAAATATATATTTTACTAAATCTAAATATAAAAATGTGAAAAATGTAAATAAGAGAATGATGAACTTTTATTCTTATACATTAAAACCTAATGAAACATTAAAGTGTCAGGTAGGCTTTATGATTGATAAGGATTTAGAAGATGCAATGATTGTTATGCCTACAACAGGAACTCCATTACATTTGCAGGTGTTCAAATGAAAAAATTTCTAAGTATTTTATTATTGGTAGTTTTAGCTTGTGAGTTGTGTTCTTGTGGTAAGTCGGAAAATACCGACTTGCCACAAAATACAACTGTGCCTACAACAACCGAGTCAAATTCCACTGAACCTAAGAAGTTAGTAGAACAATATATTAATACTATTGATGAAGAAAACCCAAACTTCTTAAATATTGACGGTAATAAATTTGCAGTTTGGTTTGTGGATTACAACCGTAATTTTGGATATGACGATTATGATAAAAATAATGATTTTATGAATTATTACAATTATAGTAAGGATTTTGTTCCTATTGTTCAGGCAGTTGATGATTCTAATATAAAATATGATAATAGCACAGAAAGAGAACTTAATCGTGAATACTCTCTAAGGCCTTATACTAGATATACCTATGAAAATAATAAATTGGCTAATAAAACTAAGGTTAACAGAACTTTACACACATTACAGTTAAAGATTCGTAATTCTTCTGATAAGAAAGTTACTTTAACTAACTTGCCAAAGATTAAATTTATTAAGGAGGATTCTTTGGGCAATCAATCTTTTGTTAAAGAAAAGGTATATAAAGATAAGAATGGAAAGGTTCAGAAAGAAACTACCCCTATCTATGTTTATCCTTCAGCTAATCAATCTTCCGGTAATTACAACGAGTATTGCTCTATTAAGTTTAAACCTAGAGAAACCAAGAATGTAACTTTGAGATATATTCTTGATAATGACTTATACAATTCAGCATATTTTTGTATAGAAAATGAAGATAAAACTTTGTATAAGAAATTAAGTTATGATTATGATTGATTTAAAAGGAATTTATAATGAATATTTTTAAGTTAGAGCTAAAAAGAGCAATCTTTAATAAAAGAATGTTAATAGTTTTGCTCTTTGGTGTTGCTTTAGTGTTATATTATAATATAACTAATTTTATGGGTGAAATTGAATATTATAAGTATATTGCCCAAGAGAATTTAACAGATGGAGCTGACCTAACTAGTTTATATGGTAGATGGTTTGGTATGAATACTGATGTGGAAACAATTGTTTTCTTTTATTTGTTCCCACTAATTGCAGTTTATCCTGCTGCTATGATTTATTTTGATGACAGAAAAAATGGTTATCTAAAGAATCTCTATACTCAGTGTAGTAAGATAAAGTGCCTAATAAGTAAGTATTTCGCTACATTTGTTTCAGGAGGTGTAGCAGTTACTACACCTCTTATACTTAGTGTTATGTTATCTGCTTTATATTCTCCGGCGAGAGTTCCTGATTCAATTATCAATACTACTATAAATGATTGTAGTTTATGGGCGAATTTATATTTTCAGCATCCATTAATTTATTTGATTGCTTATATTTTACTTGACTTTGTTTTTGGTGGTTTATTTGCATGTCTAGCAATGTCTTTAAGCAATGTATTAAGTCACAAATTTACTGTGTTTATGTCATCATTTATATTTGTAGCTGTACTTGATTTTATTTGTCATCAACTAGGTACTTTGGAGTTAGAACCTGACCTATTTCTTGTTCCTGCTCAACTTGCTAAACCTATTGGTTTTGAACTGTTGATTTTTATTTTTGTGTTGTTGTTCTTCTCTTTGTTTACTTTCATAATAGGAGGTTTGCGTAGTGAAACTTATTAAACTTTCTATATTTGATATTAAACGAGGATTTAGAGAAGAAAGAAGTAAATTTCTATTTACAATTTTTGTATGCATATCTATGTGTTTTTTGATGCATTATCAGTTACATAATTATTTAACGGTAAATCATATTAAAGGTGACTCAAGTCTTTCTTGGTTTGATTATCTGTTTTATAATCTAAAAGGTGATAAAGTATATAATTATCAAGACGGCGAGAGATTTATTATGCCTGCAAATTGGATTTGTTTTCAGGTTATTGTAGCACTTATTGTAGGATATTACCCTATACGTGATTTGTCCGGTTATGGTAAAAATACTTTAGTTCGTTCCCAAAGCAGAATATTATGGTTTACTTCCAAGATAATTCTGACAGTTATTTTAGTAGCTTTGTTTTATGTTGCTATTTATGGTACTACTCTTGTATTTGGTTTATTTGATAGTGGTAGTGTTTCTGCTAATCTAAATGTGGATGTTACTAACATTTTCTATCAAGTAAATATTTCTGATATTTATATGCCTACATTTGTAGTGTATATGTTAGTTGTTCCACTGTTAACTTCAATAACTATTAGTATAGTACAAGTTGTTCTTTCTTTTGTAGTTAACCCATTTATTTCATTGGTTTTAGTAATCGGTTATTTTACATTAGGAACTTATTATGATTCTCCATTTTTAATAGGTAACTTCTCTCAGATATTTAGGAGTAAGTTTTTTGATATAGAGAGTGGTCATACAATGGAAGAGGCTTTATTATATTTAGGAATTATCACTGTTGTTTTCCTTGTGTTTGGCTATATTTATTTTAGCAAGAAAGACATTTTAAACAAGAATTGAGGTTAATATGATATTACAAATTGAAAATTTAACAAAGAAAATCAAAGGTGTTACTGTACTTGATAATATTAATCTTACCCTTACGGGTGGCACTTGCTATGGTTTTGAAGGAAAGAACGGTTCAGGTAAAACTATGCTTATGAGAACTATCTGTGGACTTATTCGTCCTACAAGTGGTGTCGTTAAGTTTGACGATAAGGTACTTGGTAAAGATTATTCTTTCCCACCTAGTATAGGTGTTTTAATTGAAAATCCGGCTTTTATTCCGGAATATTCAGCTTTTAAAAATCTAAAGGTGTTGGCTTCAATCAATTCTAAGGTAACAGATGATGAGATTAAGGAAGTACTGGAGCAGGTTGGACTTGACCCAAATGAAAAGAAAATTTACAAAAAATTTTCTCTAGGTATGAAGCAGAAGTTAGGTATAGCTAATGCTGTTATGGGCAGTCCAAAGGTTGTTTTGCTTGATGAACCAATTAACGCTATTGATGAAAGTGGTGTTGAAAATGTACGAAAAATTATTGCAAAACTAAAGGAAAAGGGTTCAATAATTATTGTTGCTTGTCACGATAAAGAAGAACTTGAATTCCTTTCTGATGAAATTTATACAATCTTTGAAGGCAAGATTGTTGACCATAGGAGTCTTAACGAAAATGAGTAAGAAAAAAGTAATTGTACTTTCTGTTGTTCTTATATTGGCTATAGCATATATTTCAAGGGTTGCTTATGTAAATATTGTACAAGCACCTGTAAAAATAGTGCAGTATTCCATTGGTGATAAAATAAAACATTGCAACTATCAGTTGCAAGTTACTAACTATAAGATTCTTTATAAAGATGAATTTATAAAAAAATATGGAGAATTTAGTGATGATTCCTATGATGATGACGATTATGCATTCATACTTGTTAATATGAATTACAAAATGTTGTCAGATAAAAACTATAAAAATTATAAATTTTCACCATTTGATATTCAAGCACAATATAACGCTATTTCTTTAATACCTGATTTGGACTTATATTATGATGTAATGCCGGATGATTATGAAGTAGTTGAAAAAGTTGGTGATTCTACCACTGTTATTCTTCCTTATGCATTTGCAAAATCCAACCTAACTGAGGAACATTGGAAAAATTTTAAAAACTTAGATTTTAAGTTATCTCTAAACGATGCCGAGAATAAGAAAATTGAAATTAATCTAAAAAAATAATTCAATACTACTATAAAAGCTATCAATTATTTTGGTAGCTTTTTTCTTTATATAAAAGAAAAGTCCCATATTTGGGACAGTAGATGTGTTATAATGTAACTGTAAGAAGATATTACCTATATGAAAGGAGTATTTCTATGAGTAACAACGGTTTTAATAATGATTTCAATAATGACTTTATGAATTACCAAATTTGTAATTCTGATATTCATTCACCAACAGGTAAGTATAAGAAAAAGCATTTCAATTCACTTGGTAGCATTATTCTCCTAATTATCGGCATAATTCTTGCAGTGGCTTTGATTTTCGGTTATGAAAATTCTGTTAATGAAAGAAAAGCAAGAGATAATGAGTATTCACAGTTTTATAAATCTCATACTATTCCAACTACAACAACATATGATGACTATACTGTAAATGACAATTACAATTCATACAACAGTAATTATTCTTATGGTAGAAAAAATTCAAATTCATATAATGATGATGAATATAATGTAAAAAGTTATAGCGACTCTGATGATTTTTATGAAGACCATTATGATGACTTTGATGATTTTGAAGATGCTGATGACTACTATGAAGACCATATAGATTAAATTTGTGTCAAAATAAAAACCTCACCATATTATATAACGATTGGTGAGGTGATAGTATGGCTTTAGACACTAGAGAACTATTTGCTCGTATATTAAAGTGTGAAGCAGAATCCGAAGGGGAAAATGGTATGAAAGCCATAGCAACCCTAATTATGAACAGAGCAACAGTTCCTTACGGAGAATTTGCAAGAGTAAATGACGGTGGCAATGTTCGTAATATTTTAACACAATACCGACAATTCACCTGCTATCATGACAACATTAACGGTGCTTATAATCCTCAAAATGTTTATAATATGACCCCTGACCCTATACAATATGAAATAGCAGATTGGGCTTTAGCCGGTGGAAAACTTTCAACAGTAGGCAATAGCCTTTTCTACTTTAATCCATATAGTAATGCTTGTCCAACATATTTCCCCAGTAAGGTAGGCATATTATATACACGAATAGGGGAGCATTGCTTTTATGCACCAACTAACGCATATGCTGATACTTAATAGGAGGATTATATGGTTAATAGAAATATGATAGATTTAGGTCAAATCTATGGCTTGACAGGTAATAACGCTAATAGATATATGTATGCTAATACATCAGATGTCGTGAATATCCCATCCCTAGAGGATATTGCAAATGCACATCAAATGAATAGAAATCGAAGTATGAATACCGGTGTAAATGACAGTAATATTGTACCAAGTAGCAGTATCCAAACTGTAGCAACGCCAATGTCGGATTTAGATGAAATCAATTCAGGTAACAGAAATTCAAGCGAAACTGCAACAGGTTCATCAGTTCCAATTTCATCCCCAATGAGGGTTAATTTAACTACAGAAGAAAGTGCTCAACCAATAGAAGAACATAACCAACCTTTTCAGTCTTTACTAGTAGATGCTCAGAGTATTCAGTATCTAAATAGCTTTGCAAGAACTCAAATCGGAAGAATGGTTCAAGTTAATTTTATGATGGGTACAAATACAGTTCAGACACTAGAAGGTACACTTTTAGGTGTAGGTACTAACTTCCTTTTAATCAATGAACGAGGAACAAGAAATGTCACTGCTTGTGATTTCTACAATGTAAAGTACATTAGATTTTTCTACTAAATTAACTCACATATTATAGCATTAGATACAAGGTATCCCTTACGGTTTAGGGATACCTTTTCTTTATCAACAGTCAGCAGTCCTGCTTTTTCAAGGATTTTAGTTTTCTTAATAATTTCTTCAGGAAACTTTTTATTATACTTTTCTTCATATTCCTTAAAAATCAAACCTCTTTTAAGTCGTAAGTTAAGCATAATAAATTCTTCTTCAGTACCACCAATACAATCAAAATTAGTTTTATCATTATAAAATTCTTCAAAACTTCTGTTGTAGTAAAATCTTTCACCATTATAAAATGAATGTGCCGATGGACCAATACCAATATATTCTTCACATCTCCAGTATTTTGTGTTGTGCTTACTTTCAAAACCTTCTAAAGAATAATTAGAAATTTCATATTGATTGTATCCGATACTTTCAAGGTATTCACTAACATACATATACATTTCAGCCTGTTCATCATCACTAGGCATATTTAAACTGTCCTTAATTGTGTAGAACTTTGTACCTTCTTCTATCTTTAGAATATAAGCAGAAATATGCTTAACATTAAGGGACTTGCAAAAGTCCATAGAATATTTTAGTGACTCTTTAGTCTGAGTAGGTACACCAATAATAAGGTCTAGTGAAATATTATCAATACCTGACTTTTTAGCCTGATTAACAGTATTGATTACATCTTCCTGACTATGAGTTCTTCCAAGTAATTTCATTTCACTTTCTACTGCAGATTGCATACCGATTGATAATCTGTTTAACCCACATTCTTTAAGTACAGTAAAGTCAATTAATTCTTTGCTTGTAGGATTCATTTCCATAGTAATTTCTGCATTTTCATCAACAGTAAATTTATCATTAATTACATTTAGTATTTTAGCAATTCTTTCAGTACCTAATGTACTAGGTGTACCACCACCAAAATAAACAGTATCAAGCACAATATTGTCATTACAGTACTTATCAAATCTTTCAATTACTTTATCTACATACCTGTTCATTTCTTCATCATTCATCTTAATGCTGAAAAAGTCACAGTAGGGACATTTACTTTTGCAAAAAGGAATGTGAATATATAATCCGATTTTCTTCATAATTACCTCAAAAACATTGACTAATTCTATTAATAATAGTAAAATATACTTTTAGAGATATGTCAAGTATTATTGGAGGAAAAATGAGCGATTTATTTAACGAAATTGATAAAAGAAGAACCTTTGCAATCATTTCTCACCCTGACGCAGGTAAAACAACACTAACAGAGAAACTTTTGCTATACGGAGGAGCAATTAACCTTGCCGGTTCTGTAAAAGGTAAGAGAACAGCAAAACATGCTGTATCAGACTGGATGGAAATTGAAAAACAAAGAGGTATTTCTGTTACTTCTTCAGTTCTTCAGTTTAAATATAAAGGATATTGTATCAACATTTTGGATACACCCGGACACCAAGACTTCTCAGAAGATACTTATAGAACACTAATGGCTGCCGACTGTGCAGTAATGGTTATTGACGGTAGTAAGGGTGTAGAAAACCAAACAATCAAACTTTTCAAAGTTTGCGTTATGCGACATATTCCTATTATTACATTTATTAATAAAATGGATAGAGACTCTAAGAGTCCTTATGACCTACTTGAAGATATTGAAAATGTACTTGGTATCAACACTTGTCCTATTAACTGGCCTATTGGTTCAGGTAAAGAATTCAAAGGTGTTTATGAAAGAAACACTAAGAAAGTTATTGCCTTTACTGCTAATAACGGTCAAAAGGAAGTTGAAAAAGAAGAATTTACTCTTGATGACCCTGAACTTGATTCACACCTAGCATATGGTCAAAAAGAAACTTTACTTGAAGATGTAGAACTTCTTGATGGTGCAGGTGATGAATTTGATATTGATGCAGTTCGTAAAGGTGAACTTACACCTGTATTCTTCGGTTCAGCTTTAACTAACTTTGGTGTTGAACCATTCCTAGAAGAATTTTTAAATCTAACTACACCACCACTTGCAAGAGAATCTGATGACGGTATTATTGAACCTAAAAGTGATGAATTCTCAGCATTTGTATTTAAAATTCAGGCTAATATGAACAAGAACCATAGAGACAGAATTGCCTTTATGCGTATTTGTTCAGGTAAGTTTGAGAAGAATATGGAAGTATTCCATATGCAAGGCAACAAGAAAATTAAACTTTCTCAGCCACAACAGATTATGGCTCAAGAAAGAGAAATTGTTGATGAAGCCTATGCCGGTGATATTATCGGTGTATTTGATCCGGGTATTTTCTCAATCGGTGATACTGTTTGTACACCATCACATAAGTTTAAGTTTAAGGGTATTCCTACCTTTGCACCTGAACATTTCTGTTTAGTTAGACAGAAAGATACAATGAAGAGAAAGCAGTTCATTAAGGGTACAAATCAGATTGCACAGGAAGGTGCAATTCAGATTTTCCAAGAACTTGATGCCGGTATGGAAGAAGTAATTGTTGGTGTTGTTGGTGTACTTCAGTTTGATGTTCTAAAGTACAGACTAAACAATGAATACAATGTAGAAATTATTATGGAGAACCTACCTTATCAGTTTATCCGTTGGATTAAGAACGACAGTGAAGTTGATGTAAAGGCCCTTGACTTAGCATCAGACACTAAGAGAATTCAAGATTTAAAAGGTAATCACTTACTTCTATTTACATCTTATTGGTCAATTGATTGGGCATTAGAACATAATAAAGGCCTTGAACTTCAAGAATTTGGTAATGTATAATTAAAAATTTAGCACAACCTTTTATAAGGTTGTGCTTTTTTGTAGCTTATTTAAGAATAATATCAATCAACTTTGTCAAATATTCGGTTAATTTTACCACAAGTAATGATTTTCTATACATTGTATGGTATTTTATTAACAGAGAAAAGAACATTATTTTAATTAATTTATGGCACAAATGATATTATATATATGGACTGGGGTTGTAGTAATTTTACTGCAACCCTAGTTCTTTTTTCTTATAAATTATTTCCCAAAAAATAATTCAATATCATCTTCAACTGTACCAATACCTGAAATTCCAAAGTTATCAACAAAAACCTTTGCTACATTTTCAGATAGAAAAGCCGGTAGTGTAGGACCAAGATGAATATTTTTTACACCTAAGTATAATAATGCTAGTAGTACAATAACAGCCTTCTGTTCATACCAAGAGATATTGTAAATAATAGGTAGCTGATTAATGTCATCAAGTCCAAACACTTCTTTTAATTTTAGAGCAATAACTGCAAGTGAATATGAGTCATTACATTGACCGGCATCAAGTACCCTAGGAATACCGTTAATATCACCTAGATTTAGCTTGTTGTACTTGTATTTTGCACAACCGGCAGTAAGAATAACTGTATCCTTAGGTAAAGCCTGTGCAAAGTCTGTGTAGTAGTTTCTTGATTTTGCTCTACCGTCACAACCTGCCATAACAACAAACTTCTTAATATCACCACTTTTAACTGCATCAACAATTTTATCAGCAAGTGAAAGTACCTGATTGTGTGCAAAGCCACCAATAATTTCACCTTGTTCAATTTCTGTAGGTGGTGGACATTTTTTAGCTAGTTCAATAATTTCAGAAAAGTCTTTTTCTTCACCAATGCCACCATCAATGTGCTTAACACCCGGATAACCTGTAGCACCTGTAGTGAATAGTCTGTCAATATAACTTTTCTTAGGTGGCACAATACAGTTAGTAGTCATTAGGATAGGACCATTGAAACTTTCAAATTCTTCTTTCTGTTTCCACCAAGCATTACCGTAGTTACCTACAAAGTGAGAATACTTTTTAAAGTGTGGATAGTAGTGTGCAGGTAGCATTTCTGAATGTGTGTAAATGTCAATTCCGGAATTTTCACTTTGCTTTAGTAGCATTTCAAGATCTTTTAAATCGTGACCTGATACAAGAATACCGGGACGATTTCTAACACCGATATTAACCTTAGTAATCTCAGGATTACCATAAGTTGATGTGTTAGCCTTGTCAAGCATAGCCATACCGTCAACACCGTATTTACCTGTTTCAAGTGTAAGATTGATTAATTCTTCAACTGATAAACTGTCATCAAGTGTCTTAGCTAATGCACTTTGTAAAAAACCATCAACTTCTTCATTGTCATTCATTAGCACATTAGCATGTTTACTGTAAGCAGAAAGTCCCTTTAAACCATATGTGATTAACTCTCTTAAACTTCTAACATCTTCATTCTTAGTAGAAAGTACACCAACAGTTTTACCTTTATTTTTATATTCATCTTTGTTGCCATTCCAAAACACTTCTTTAGGTAAAGACTCTTTATCTCCAACCTTAGAAAGTAATTCTTCCTTAACCTTTAAGGTTTCTGTAACTCTATCTTCAATTACCTTTTTGTCAAAATTTGCATTGGTAATTGTTGTAAATAGGTTAAGTGTAATAAGGTGATTAATTTCCTTATCAATAACCTTATTTTCTTTTCTTAACTGTGTAGTAACAGTAGAAAGTAGCTTACTTACATATACCAACAAGTCTTGCATAACTGCTGTGTCAGGTGTTTTACCACATACACCACTTAGAGTACAACCACTACAGTTAGCAGTCTCTTGACATTGATAACAAAACATTTTATTTTCCATTATATATACCTCCAAAATTTCAAAGTACCTTGACTTTGTGAGGTTAGTATAATATATTTTCAATTATAATTATGTTGTTTCTACAACAAAATCTAAAAAGGATGAATTTACTATTTTGAAATTACAAGAAAAACTTTTAAACCAAGAGAATATAAAAGTTCTAGAAAATTCATTATTGTTTAATAATATTTCTGTTAAAGAATTAAATAACTTATTGCATTGCTTAAAACCAACTATAAAAGAATATAATAAAGGTGAATATATCTTTAACACAGGACAAAGTGTAAACACAATAGGACTTGTACTTGATGGAAATATAATAATAGAAAATAATGATGTGTGGGGTAATAGAAACATAATTGATACTGTAACAGTAGGGGAGATTTTCGGAGAAAATTATGCTTGTATTATGAATGAACCTATTTTAGTTGATGTAGTGTCAGTAAAAAATTCAAAAGTAGTATTCTTTGAAATTAACAAAATTCTTAATTTATGCAGTAATGTGTGTACTTATCATAATAGTATAATCAAAAATTTACTTACAATCTCATCAGTAAAGTGCCTTAACTTGTCCAAGAAAATTTTAATAACAACACCTAAAACTATCAGAGAAAAATTGTTGTCATACCTATCCTATGTGTCAAAATCAATGAATTCAACTACATTTGATATTCCTTATAATCGTCAAGAATTAGCCGATTATCTTAATGTGGATAGAAGTGCCTTGTCCTATGAAATCAGTAAAATGCAAAAAGAAAACTTCTTCATCAATACCAAAAATCATTTTCAGCTACTAATTTAAGTAATCATAAAATAATATTAAAAATCACTAAAAATATTGAATTATCATCACTAATATAGTATAATTTACTATATAACATAGAGTTGTGTCAATTTAATGATTTAATAATTGAGGTGATTTTGATTATGGAAAAGAAAGTAACTTTTTTATTTGGTTCTGGTGCAGATACAGATGCTTGTAAAAAACTAAAATCAGGCGCTACTTTTGCAGCAGATATAATTTCAAATAAATATAACAGTATAATCGAAAGCTTATTAGGTGAAAAATTAGGTAACTTTAAATTAATATATCCATCAAGTAAAAAAATATATATTGAGACTATTCTATCCAATGAGGAAAAGTCTATAGAACTTTTTGGAGAAGAACTAGTGGATAAAATAAAAAAATATTCCAATAGAAGTAGCTCTGAAAAGTATGAAAATGAAAAGAAAGATATTAATAAAAAATGTTCTCAATGGTATAAACTGTTAACCCAAGGCGCTAAACAGTGTACAAATGACCTAAAAATTAAGAAGTTCTTTTTAGAAAATGCTGTTTTATTTTCATCATTAGATGAAAAGTTCAATTCACTTAGGAACTTTGAATTGGATGCAAATGCAAAAAGAGTAATAAATACATATTATACTGTGTATATTAGTATGTTTGAAAAGCTATATGATTTAGAGAATTTTGATTGGAATTTTGAAAGTATATTTAATACTTTAAGAGAAGATCGTGTTCTAAACATTTCTCATAGTTGTTATTACAAGACAATTAGAAATCTTAATTGTAATGTTGTTACAACTAATTATACTTCTTTAGCTGAAGTTCTTTCAAACAAAAAAACTGTATATTTACATGGTAAATTAAATTGGTTTGAGGATATTAAAGGATTAAGTGTTTATGATTGTAAAGATAAAAAGCAAAGAGAAATACTTTTAAAATTAACAGAAAAGAACAAAAATTCGATCATTCCATTTATTTTTATTCCTAGTGGGATAAAACCGATAATTTGTAAAAAACAAATTGTAGAATTTTATGATTTTGTTACTTATCTAGAAAAAAGTAATTTACTTTGTACTATTGGATATAAATTTAATAGTGAAGATAATCATATTAATTCTATTATTATTGATTGGCTTAATGCAGATTCAAATAATAAATTAGTGTTTTTCAATTTCAATGATGAAGTAGATTTAAAAAAATATTCATGGATTAACTATGATGTGTATGACTTGCGAGATATATCAATTCATTCTTTTGAAAATATGTTAAATAGTAATCATAGAATAATTAATATACCTATAGATGAAGATAATTCAAGAATTGCATTCAGTACCTTTACAGAACTTATAAAAGACCCAAACAGAATATTCTGATTTTATAAACAACAAAGCCTTTTATAGTAGTTATCATGCTACTATAAGAGGCTTTTCTTTCTAAATTATTAATAATTATTCACAAGCTTTATTAATGCAGTTAATTGCATTCAGGCTTCTAGGGTAACCAATGTATGGAACACATTGTAAAACAACTTTAATCAAGAATTCTTTGTCATTGCCCATATTCCATATTACCCTTTGAATGGGCAATAAGCTGTGGTTCACAACCACCTTGAGCAGATAAGAAACAGAAAGTAATCATTTCTCTTTCAGCTAGAGCAAGTCCTTTTCTTGTGTAGTAGTCACCAAAGCAGTTATCAGCTAACCACTTGTTAATAGTACCTGCTTTCCAAGCTTCTTTCATATGTTCACCAAAGATAGTAGCTTGAGCCTCAATACCTTTTTCAAGTCTGTCTTCAAGTGTAGTTGTACACTGACTTTCAAGTGGCATTTCAATATTTCTTTCATTAAATACTTCATTAGTAATGTTTAGAAAATTAAGAGTTCTGCCATAACCAAGATAATCGGTAGCTTGATATACAACTTCCTTAATTACAATAGGACTAACTTTGTCATCAAGTGCTTTACCCAGCATTTCTCTGTAAGCATCAGTACCTTGACAACCAATAAGTGTTGCAAGAATTGCCATATATCTAGTCTTAGTGTCTAGACTTTCATCAGCATTTACAACTTCATCAAATGCAAAATGATTGAATCTTTCAATATATTCAGGGTCAGTAATCTTTAAGTTCAAATTATCACCTTATAAACTTTCTACCCAATTTTTGATTTCATCATCAGAAATATTGTTCATCATTCTGCCCTTATCCCATTTTGTACTACTGTCACATAGAGGCTTTAGTACATCAACAGTTCTGCCAAGACCACTACTACCGGAAGTAGCAAATGGAATTACTTTCTTGTTTGAGAAGTCATAACTTTCTAAGAAAGTATCAATAATGTTAGGAGCAACATACCACCAAATAGGGAAGCCAACAAAAACTTCATCATACTGTTCCATATTTTCAACTGTAGAATTAATTTCAGGTCTAAAGTCAGGATGGTCCTTTTCATAAGTAGTTCTACTTTTCTTATCCATCCAGTCTAGGTCCTTATTTGTATATTTTTCAGTAGGTTCAATTTCAAATAAATCAGCATTTGCAATATTAGCAAGTCTTTCTGCAACGTTTTTTGTAACACCACTTGCTGAAAAATAAGCTACTAATTTTTTACTCATTTATTTTTCCTCCAATTTGTTGTATTCTTCCTCACTAACTTTTTCACACCACTCATTAGAAGTTTCTTCACCGGGAACTTCTAATGCAATATGTGAGAACCAGCTGTCTTTCTTTGCACCATGCCAATGTTTAACTTCAGGTGGAATTGTAATAACAGAACCTTCCTTTAGTTCAACTGCATCTTTGCCTTCTTCCTGATACCAACCTTCACCTGCAGTACAGATTAGTAGTTGTCCACCACCGGTTTTTGCGTGATGAATATGCCAGTTGTTTCTACAACCCGGTTCAAATGTTACATTAGCTAGGAATACTGCTGTATCCTTAGGATTAGTTAATGGATTTAAAAATGAATTACCAACAAAATACTTTGCAAAAGCATCGTTAGGATTACCTGTGCCAAATTTATTGGCTTTGTCAAATTCTTCCTTATCTAAATACTTCATTTACTTTTCCTCCTTAACTGATAAATAACTTATTTATTATTCCTTATTTACATTATATATCTTTAATCTTATAATGTCTAATACTTAAAATTAATCGTCAGTTATGCCTTTTAGGTATTGCTCTATAAACTCAATAAATGTTGATGTTGCAGTAGAAAATATACAGTCTTTCTTCCAAATAAGTACAGTTTCACTTTCAATTCTAGGACTGAATGGAACAAATTTTAACCCATCATATTTACAGTTAAGTTTAATTCCCACAACACAGCTTTCTGTACTTTTGCCCATCATAGCTTGATTATACATTAGGTTGCCTTTACCAACAATCATATTACCATTGTTTTTACCTAGCCAACTGTTAACCTTTTGTTGCATAAACTTGTTCATAGAAACTATCATTGGAACACTTTTTAAGTTCTTAGGTTCAACAAATTCTTTGTTAGCTAACTCACATTCTTCACAAGTGTAAACACCCCAAAGTTCTTTAATAGGCATAGCAACATAGTTATATTTGTCAATATCAATAGGAGTTTGTACAAGACCAATGTCAAGAAGTCCACTTTCAATTCTGTCAAAAACACTGTATCCGTTGCCACTGTGTAAGTCAAATTGTACCAAAGGATATTTCTTTCTAAATTCAGCAATAATATTACCTAAAATTTTAGAAGATAAAAATTCCCCACAACCAATATTTATTACACCCTCAAGTACTTTTTCATTGTAAGAAAGTTCTTTAACTGTCTTGTCGGCTAAAGACAAAATTTCCTGTGCTCTCCTTTTAAGAATTAATCCATCCTCAGTTAAAGAAATGCTGTGATTGTTTCTAATAAATAACTTTGTGCCAAGTTCCTTTTCAAGTTGAGCAATTTGTCTTGATAGGGTAGGTTGAGTTATATGTAGTAGCTGACTTGCCTTAGTAAAATTTTTTTCATTAGCAATAACTAAAAAATAATTCAAAACTCTTAGTTCCATATTTATCACCAAATTCATTATATCATATTGATAAATAATAAGAAAGACAGTATAAAAACAAACAAATAAATATATATCTTTAATTCAATTCTTTATTCTTATGTTAATAATTTGACAGAAAGATATAATTGTAAAGTATATATCTGTAAAAAGATGTGCAAATAGTAGAATTATTAACAAAGTTCACAAACATTCTAATTTGTTCATATTTTATTAACAAAATAACGATATAATTTATTGGTAATTATTATAATATGAAAATATTTATAACTACATTCTATAGTTATAAAAGGAGAGAGAACATGAAAAAAGTATTATCCATTATGCTCATCATTCTTGTTGTTTTCTCATCAATGCCTATGACGGTATTCGGTGCAGGAAATCAAGATAATAGTAATGATGAATTTACTTATGCTTTGTCTGAGGATAACGCAATAATCACTAGTTATAACGGCAGTGATTTGTTTGTGGATATTCCTTCTGAAATTGACGGACACAGTGTAACAGAAATTTCATCTACTACATTCAAGAATGATAACAGTATTGTAGGTATTGAAATACCTAATGGTGTTACAACCATAGGTCAAGGTGCTTTTAAAAATTGTTTAAAAGCTCAGTATATCAGCCTACCTGCAACACTAAAGAATATTGACACAAACACTTTAACATCTAATGATGATTGTGTTTATATTGTTGAAAGAAATTCTGATGCTGAAAAGTTTGTAACAGAAAATGATATGAACTATAAGAAGAGATTTGCTTCAGATAAAGTGTCAGAGTCCGGACAAGACGATAACATAAGTTACAGATACAACAATCTCACAAGTTCACTTTATGTATACGGTGAAGGTGAAATTAAGAATTATAATTCTGATAACCAGCCTTGGAAAAATTATAAATCAACAGCTAAGTCAATAAAATTATTTGATGGTATTACTTCTATCGGTAACTATGCTTTTTATAATTTTACAAGTGTTACACCGGAAGTTACCATTCCAAGTTCAGTTGAAAAAATCAACTACGAATCATTTTCTAATTGTACATCATTAAAGAAAATTACAATTCCTGATAATGTAAAAACAATAGAAAATTGTGCTTTTGAAAATTGTTCAGCTGTAACAGAAATTGAACTAGGTAAAGGTTTAACCCAACTAGGTACATCAAATGGTTATTACTATAATCCATTCTATAATACAAGTAGTGTAAAGAAGATTACATTTAATAGTGAAAAAGTACCTACTACTCCATGTGCAGATACTTTTGAATATATGAACAACCTAGAAACTGTTTATGTTCCTGCTAAATCATATAGCCAATATGTAGAAAGATTTTCTTCTTACATTAATAATGCTAAGTTTGTTTTATTAAATGATGATACTGATTTTATTATTGAAGATGGTGTACTTAAGTTATATCAAGGTAATGATGCAAATATTGTTATTCCAAGTGATGTAACAGAAATTGGCTCATCAGCATTTAGAAATAATACTTCTATCAAAACTGTGGAACTAAACAGTAATGTTGAAAAGATTTCAGATTGTGCATTTATGGGTTGTACAAGCCTAAAATCTGTTGCATTAAATAATAAACTAACAACAATTTCTTATTCATCTTTTAATAGTTGTTCTGCATTAAAAGAAATTACAATTCCTAATTCAGTAGAAACAATAGGCGATTATGCTTTTTATAAATGTACTTCATTATCAAATGAATTAATAATTCCATCATCAGTTACTTCTATCGGTAACTATGCTTTTGCAGAGAACAACAAAATCCCTTCTGTTGATATTAAGGGAAATCCTAACGGCACAACTATCGGTAATTATTCTTTCCAAAATGTAAGTAATGCATCTTCTCTTAATTTAGGAAATGTAACATCAATAGGTACAAATGCATTTAATAATTGTGCTTCATTAAGTGGTAAGTTAACTATTCCGGACAGTGT
>NZ_JBBMEY010000018.1:0-39855 GCF_040096285.1 Ruminococcoides intestinihominis
CTGGAGAAAAGGTGCAGATAGATGTAAAAGAAGTGCCATATAATTGCTTAAGAGGTAAGGCTTTAAGGGACGGAAAGTATTTTTATCAATGGACTGCAATAGATGAATGTACAAAGATGAGATTTGTATATGGGTTTGAAGAACACACACCTGAAAACTCAACCAAATTCTTGAAAATGTTATTGAAAGAATTTCCGCTTAAAATACAAACTGTTCAAACAGATAACGGAAGAGAGTTCACATATAAATATCAGAGCAGTGAAGTGAAAAGTCCTTTTGAAATAAAATTAAACAAACTAGGTATAAATCATAAATTAATACCACCACGAACACCTTGGCACAACGGAAAGGTAGAAAGAAGTCATAGGAACGACCAAAAATATTTCTATGATTGGGAAACATTCAGAAATATTGAAGAATTAAACACAAAATTAAAAGGACATTTAGAATGTAGTAATAACAAAACAATGAGAACACTTGATTACAAGAGACCAATGCAGTTATTGAGTGAAAAGAGTGAAAAGTTAGAATTGAAATCCATTCATTAATTAATATTCATAATCAAAAGTCAGTAAAACAAGCGAAATATTAAATCGTATTTTATTTTTACCCTAAAATGGGTCATATCTATTTACAACACAAATATTATACACATAAACCGTTATACTGTGTTGATATTAGAGGTATTGTGTGATATAATAACCTTGTGTTATTATGTGTTATTGTATGTTTTATTTAGATTTTAGTATTTGTGGGTGAATTTATGAAGGGCAGAGAAAATTCATTTTACAATAGATTTGTAAAGCGTGTGATTGATATAATTTGTTCTTTTATGGCTATTGTATTTTTGTCAATTATATATTTACCAATTTGTGTTGTAATTAAGTGCACAAGTAAAGGACCGATTTTCTTTAAGCAAAAGAGAGTTGGTAAGGATAAAAATTATTTTAATATTTTAAAATTTCGTACAATGAGGGTTGACACTCCGAAGGATTGCCCAACACATTTATTGAAAAATCCGGATCAATACATAACTAAAGTTGGCAAATTCTTAAGAAAAACCAGTCTTGATGAACTTCCTCAGATTTTTAATATATTTAAAGGAGATATGTCTGTTATCGGTCCAAGACCTGCTTTATGGAACCAAGATGACCTTATTGCTGAAAGAGATGAATATAATATTAATTCTTTAAAACCGGGGCTTACCGGTTGGGCACAGATTAATGGTAGGGATGAATTGCCTATTCCTATTAAGGTACAGATGGATAAGGTTTACTATGATAAATTAAGTTTTTGGTTTGATGTTAAATGTCTGTTTGTGACAGTTGTCAGTGTATTTAAGCATGACGGTGTTGTAGAGGGCGGCACAGGTCAAATGACCCAAAAGAAATTGATGAAAAGGTAGAGGAAACAACAACTGTATGAAAATATTAATTCTTGCTAATCATTATTTAACATTGAGAGTTTTTCGTAGAGAGCTAATACAGAAGTTGTCTGAGTCCCATGAGGTTATTATTTCTTTACCGGAAGATAGTAAGGAATATATGGATGAATTGCGTTCCTTTGGTGCAAGACTTGTCTATGTAAAGAATATGGACAGACGAGCAATTAACCCTATTGAAGACTTAAAACTTATTAGTGAGTATAAAAGACTATTAAAAGAAGAAAAACCTGATAAGGTTATTACATATACAATTAAGTGTAATATTTATGGTGCTTGGGCTTGTAAATCTCAGAAAATTCCTTGTTATTGCAATGTAACCGGACTTGGTTCAGCTTTTAATAATGGTGGATTACTGAGATTTGTTACTTCAAAAATGTACAAGTATTCTATGAATAAAGTAGAAAAAGTGTTTTTTGAGAATAAAGGTAATGAACAAACTGTTCTTGATATGAAGTTGTTTAAGCCTAGTCAGACCTATGTACTCAATGGTGCCGGTGTAAATCTTGAGAAATTTGCCTTTACACCTTATCCGAATGATGAAGATAAGATAACTTTTTTGTTCTTTGCTAGAATTATGAAAGAAAAAGGTGTAGATGAATTATTTTATGCCATTGAAAAATTAAGAAAAAAATATAACAATCTTCAGTTTAATTTTATTGGAATTTATGAAGATGAATATGAAGAAAAGGTAAAAGAACTTCAGTCCAAGGGTTTAATAAAGTATTTTGGCTTTCAAAAGAATGTTGTGCCTTTTATTCAAGAGTCAAATTGTGTGGTGCTACCTAGCTATCACGAAGGAATGGCAAATACTTTGCTGGAAAGTGCATCAGTTGGTAGACCTATTATCACAAGTGATATTCATGGTTGTAAAGAGGCAGTTGTGGATAAGAAAAGTGGCTATCTTGTAAAGGTGCAGGATAAAGAAGATTTGTATATAAAAATGAAAGAATTTATAAATCTTCCTTATGAACAAAAAGTTGAAATGGGTAAACTTGCCCGTAAGCATATGGAAGATAATTTTGATAAAAATGATGTTGTCAATGAGACAATAAGTGCTATTGGTTTGTAGGTGTGTTAGTATGGTGAGAGTTTTACATGTGGTTACATATATGGGTCGTGGTGGACTTGAAACTATGTTAATGAACTACTATAGAAATATTGATAGAAGCAAAGTACAATTCGATTTTTTATGTCACAGAGATTTTGAAGCAGATTACGATTCGGAGATATTATCTTTAGGTGGAAGAATATACAGACTTCCTAATCTTAATCCTTTTAGCAAAACATATCTTAATGCATTAGAGTCATTTTTTGCTCAACATAAAGAATATAAAATTGTACATTCTCATATTGATTGTATGTCTGCTATTCCATTGAAATATGCTAAAAAAAATGGTGTGCCTGTAACAATAGCGCATTCTCATTCAAAAAGTCAAGACAAGGATATAAAATATCCAATTAAGTTGTTAGCAAAAAGATTTATCCCTAAATACGCAAATTATCTATTTTCTTGTGGAAAAGAAGCAGGAGATTGGATGTTTAGTGGTAAAAAATATAGATAAATCAGGTACATATGTTGGGGTACCTGCAAAACTAAAAAAGTAAGAATAATTGTATGGAAAGTAATATGAGTAAAAAAATATTAATCCTTGCAAATAATAGTATTGGATTATATAAATTTAGAGTAGATTTAATTAAAAAATTAATTATTGATAATAACGAAGTTGTTTTATCGACACTTGATAATGGTTTTATTGATGATTTTCAGAAAATAGGATGTAAAGTACACTTAACAGATGTAGATAGAAGAGGAATTAATCCTATTACTGATTTAAAATTATATAAAAAATATGTAAATTTGATTGATGAAGAAAAGCCTGATTTGGTTATTACGTATACAATAAAGTCTAATATCTATGGTGGAATGGTTTGTCGTAGAAAGAAAGTTCCTTATGCCATAAATATTACAGGATTGGGAACTGCTTTTCAAAAGGATAATTTATTAAAGAAGTTAGTTATTAAACTTTATAAAATAGCCTTAAAGAAAGCTAAAGTAGTATTCTTTGAAAATCAAGGCAATAAAGAAATATTTGTAAAAGAAAAAATAATTGATGATAATAAATGTAAAGTATTGAATGGTGCCGGTGTGAATTTGGATTATTATTCTGTACAAGAATATCCAAAAAATAATGAGGTTACCAGATTTCTTTTTATTGGCAGAGTTATGAAAGAAAAAGGAATTGATGAACTTTTTGCAGTTATGAGAAGATTATATAGTGAAAATTATAACTGTGTACTGGATGTAGTTGGCATAAGTGAAGAAGATTATCACGATGAAATCGATAAAGGTATTAAAGAAGGTTGGCTTTGTTTTCATGGCTATCAAGAAGATGTAAGGCCTTTCATAAGAGAGGCAAATTGTTTTGTTTTGCCTTCTTGGCATGAGGGTATGGCAAATACTAACCTTGAAAATGCTTCTTCAGGCAGACCTGTCATAACAAGTAATATTTTTGGTTGTAAAGAATCCGTTATTGATGGTGTAAGTGGTTTACTTTGTGAACCTAAAAATGTTGACAGTTTGTATTCTGCAATGGTTAAGTTTTTAAATACCGATAATGATGATAGGATAAAAATGGGTTTAGAAGGACGTAAACATATGGAAGAATTTTTTCAAAAGAAAAAATTGTTACTGAAACTTGTAATTGTTTGCTTAATGATTAATTTAGAGGTGATAATTTGATACAATTAATTGTTAATACATATTTATGGTATCTTCCATTACTTCTATTTTTTGAAATAGCTTTAAATAAGAAAAAAAGCAATGCAACTGCATTAGCATCCGATAATGGGGAGAAAGTTACAGGAAAACAAGATGGAAAAAAGGCGGGATTGATCTATTCTATACTGGTTTTTTTGCCTTTGGTTTTATTAGCCGGTTACCGTGCCGGTATTCATGGTGGCATAGGTGATACAGGATTATATTGTGCAATGTTTAGAAGCTATCCTAATACCTTATCTGAACTTGCGACTTCATCCGATGTTGGCGGTAAAATGTATGGTTGGGAAGTCTTTAGTGTATTTATTAGGCAATTTATATCCCAACAAGATAGATATTGGCTATTGACTATAGCAATTATTCAAGGTGTATGCTTGTTATTAACATTTAGAAGATATTCAACAGATATTGCTATTATAGGATTCCTTTTCTTTGCATCTACAGATTTTATATCTTGGATGATGAATGGTATGAGACAATTCTTAGTGGTTTCAGTAATATTTTTATTATTTCCATTAGTTCAAAAGAGAAAAGTTTGGTCTATAGCGTTATTTATTATTGCCGTAATAATATTGAGTAAAGTGCATTCATCTTGCTTATTGGTTATACCGTTGTATTTAGTTTCTTTAGGAAAACCTTTTAATAAATTTACAATTTTCGTTTTAATTTGTTGTGTATTGTCTGTTGTTTTCCTTGGTCAATTTACTGATATATTAGGGTTGGCTCTTGAAACGACTGATTATAGCGGTGTTACAACCTATATGAAAACTGATGATGGTACAAATCCACTAAGAGTTATTGTTTATTCTATACCTGCTATATTTGCTATAATTTTTAAGAAAAAGCTATTTGATGATGCTCCGGACATTATAAATATCTCTGTAAATATGTCACTTATTTCTATGGGAATATATGTTGTTTCAATTTTCACCAGTGGTATTTTTATTGGTAGAATTCCAATTTATTTTTCACTATTTAGTTATATTTTATTACCATGGGAATTGAGAAAAATATTTTCTAAAGAGAAATTTACTATAGTTTTGGCTATAATGGTCGTTTTATATATGATATTCTATTTTATTCAGGTAAAGCAGTGGGGCTTTTGGTAAGAGAAAATTTTATGAATGATATAAAGATTAGTATAGTTATACCTGTTTACAATGTTGAAAAATATTTGCAAGAATGTGTTGATAGCGTTGTTAAGCAGTCTTACAAAAATATAGAGATTATTCTTGTTGATGATGGCTCTAAAGACAATTCACCTAAGTTATGTGATGAATTAGCGAAAACTGATGATAGAATCAAAGTTATCCATAAAGAGAATGGTGGTCTTTCATCAGCCAGAAATGCCGGTATGAAAGTAATAACAGGTGACTATTTTGTTTTTTTAGATAGTGATGACTATTGGACTGATTTAGATTTTCTAAAAAAGATAGTTAATGACAAATTAATTATGAACCCTGATATTATTATTTTTGGATATTCAAAAGATAAGAAACTTCTGGAAGAATATACAAGAAATAAGGACTTGGAAAATCAGATTAATTGTGACACAAAAAAAGAAACATTTAGACAGTTGATTTTAAATGATAAACTTCATTCTTCTGCTTGTAACAAGCTATTTAGTTCAAATTTGTTGAATGAAAATACATTCTTTATTGAAGGTATATGCTCAGAAGATATTGATTGGATTGCCAGAATGATTATTTTGGCAAATAAGATAATGTACTATGATGATTACATATATTTTTATAGAGAAAATGAAAACTCTATTACTCATTCAATTACAAGAAAAAATATCATTGACTTAGTAGGTCAAATTAAAAGGGTTGTAGCGTATTCAGAAAAAATAAAGAATGAAGATTATTATGAATGGTATATGAATTATTGTGCCTATCAATATATAACATTTTTGAATAATGTTGTTACTATTGATAAAAAGGAAGATATTTCAGGAGTTGTTGAAGAAATGAAATCGTATACCTATTTGTTAAATTATCATAACAATAAAAAGGTAGATTTAGTTTATAAATTCTATAAGTTACTTGGATACAAGGGTATTCTTAAAGTTTTGAAAATATTTTTGAAAATTAGAGGATAAAGTGATGGATAAGCCTATACTTACAGTTTTTACTCCGGCATATAATAGGGCTGATTTGCTTACAAGATGCTATGAGAGTATGTGTAAACAAACCAATAAAAATTTTATATGGATGATTGTTGATGATGGTTCAACTGACAATACAAGAGAAATTTCTGAAAGTTGGGTACAGAATACTAAAGATTTTCAAGTAATCTATATTTATAAGGAAAATGGTGGATTACATACAGCTTATAATACTGCTATTGCAAATATAGATACAGAACTTTGTGTCTGTATTGACTCTGATGATTTTATGCCTGATAATGCAGTAGGATTGATACTAGATTTTTGGAAGAAGAATGGTTCAGATAAATATGCCGGTATAGTTGGTCTGGACTTTGATATGGATGGTAATGTAATAGGCGATATGTTGCCGGATATTAAAAGTGTTAATTTGATAGGATTGTTTACCGGAAAATATAATATAGTTAATGGTGATAGAACCAATGTAGTTAGAACAGAACTATATAAAAAATATGCACCGATGAAAGTCTTTAAAGGTGAAAAGAACTTTAATCCTCACTATATGCATTTACAGATAAGTGAAGAATATGATTTTCTTGTTCTAAATGAGAATTTAAGATTTGTTGATTATCAAGAAACAGGTATGTCTAATTCAATGCTTAAACAATACAGAAGCAGTCCTAATAGTTTTGCTGAGATTAGAAAGTTATATCTATCATTTAAGGATACTTCTCTTAAATTTAAGATTAAACATAGTATTCATCTAGCATCCAGTTGTATTTTAGCAAAGAAAACTATGTCATCAGTAAAGGATAATCCATACAAATTGCTTTCAGTAATTGCATTGCCTTTTGGATTTGCTCTTTCATTAATTGTGAGGTGCAAAGGATGATAAGTGTTATAATTCCCATTTACAATGGAGAAAAATATATAGAAAAAACAATTAATTCTGTTTTGGATCAGCCGTATAAAGATTTAGAAATTTTGTGTATTGATGATGGTTCCAAAGATTCAAGTTCCGAAATAGTGAAAAGTATTTCAGATAAGGATAACAGAGTAAAGTATATTTATAAGGAAAATGGTGGAGTACATACTGCTCGTAATAAGGGAATTGAAATTTGTTCCGGAGAGCTTGCTATATTTTTAGATCAGGATGATTTATGGGCGAAAAATTCTATTACGCCGGATTTTATAAAAAAATTAAAAAGTGATAAATGTGATTTTTATAAATGCTCTTATTTTGATGTTAATCAATCTATCACAAGGGGTAAGTTGCATGAATTACCAAATGATTTAATTAAAGATATTAAGAGTGATAAAATGCAACATCATTCATCTTATGTTTTTGATAGTAACTTTTTGAAAAGTAATGATATATTTACTGATGAGTACCGTTGTGAAGATTGGAGATTTCTTATGCGATGTTATGCTTATGCTAACAAAGCTAGAACCTATAATAATCCATTTTTTATGTATAGAAATAATACTGAGTCTGTATCACATTCAGGTGACTCAATAAAATCTATAAAGTCATCATTAGATGGTTTTGTAAAATATGAAAAATTATCTAAAGATGCTTATGTTAAGGAATCCTGTGGTATTTGGGCAATAGGGATGGTATTTGAATTAATTGATAAGGTTGTTTCAACCGAGAATGCAGAACAGAAGGTAACTGATATAATCAAGGAATATGATTTGCAATCATTAATGAGGAAACATTGGCATTCTGAAATAAATGAAGATAAGCTTAATCAAATAAATCAAAATGTTGAATTGTATATAAGAAAACAAAAGAAGAATAATTCTCGTGACAGAATATTGTATAGTATTACAAGAAACAAGTTATTGCTTAAAATATTTGAGAGAAAAAAGTATTCAATTAAAGTAAGTGAATTTATATGAAAAAGATATTGTTTTTAATTCCAAACTTATCTGTTGGTGGAGCAGAAAAAGTTTTGGTTAACCTTGTAAATAATATGGATAAAGAGAAATTTGACATTACAGTGCAAGTGTTATTTGCCGGTGGTGTAAATGAAAAATTTCTAAAACCCCATATTAAATATAAATATTGTTATAAAAAGATTTTTAGGGGTAATAGCAAATATTTCTGTTTGTTTAAACCTGAAACTTTATATAAGAGGTTTATTAAGGAACATTATGATATTATCGTTTCATATTTAGAAGGACCTACTGCAAGAATTGTTAGTGGTTGTAATGATAAAGACACTAAGCTGGTAAGTTGGATTCATATAGAACAACATACAGAGAAAGCCTTATCAGCTTCTTTTAGAAATTTTGATGAAGCAAAGAGATGTTATAATAAGTTCGATAATACAGTTTGTGTATCTGAATATGTAAAGAATGATTTTGTAAATATTTTGAACTTTAAGAAGCCTATTGAGGTGTTATATAATACAAATGAAACTAATGATATTTGTAGATTAGCAAATGATGAAGAAAATACACAAATGATATCCCGTGATGAAACTAACATTTGTGTTGTTGGTAAAGTACATATAAGAAAAGGTTGTGACCGTATTTGTCACATTCAAAAACGGTTGAAATCTGAGGGTTTTAATACACATATTTACTTTTTAGGTGTTGGACCTGATGAAAACTTTGTTAAAGATTTTGCTAAAGAAAACAATTTAGAAAACTCTATAACATTACTTGGATATCAAACTAATCCTTATAAATATGTGAAAAAGTGTGACTTATTTGTTTGTGCATCATTAGCCGAAGGCTTCAGTACAGCAGTAACAGAGGCTTTGATTGTTGGAACTCCTGTTGTAAGTACAAATTGCAGTGGTGCATATGAGTTACTAGGTGAAAATAACGAATATGGTATTGTTACTGAGAATAATGAAGATGCACTTTATGAAGGTATCGAAAAGATATTAACAGAAGAAAATTTGCTTCAACATTATAAGGAACAAGCAAGAGTCAGAGGACAAAGATTTAGTACAGAAAAAACTGTAAAAGCAGTTGAAAATATGTTAGAAAGTTTGTGATTGCATTATGTCATTAAAAAGTTTTATTAGGGCAAAGGTTATGCGCCTTAGAAGTGAAATATCAACTGAAGACTTAATTGCATTAGGATTAACTGTAGGCAAAAATTTTAGCCGTCAGGAAAAAACTTTGATTGACCAATCACACTGTTGGCTGATTACTATTGGTGATGATGTTACATTAGCACCTAGGGTTCATATTTTAGCACATGATGCCAGTACAAAAAAGGCATTGGGATATACTAGAATTGGCGTTGTTAATATAGGAAATAATGTTTTTATCGGAGCATCATCAACTATTTTACCAGGTATAAGTATTGGAAATAATGTTGTTATCGGTGCAAATTCTGTAGTATCTAGAGATATTCCGGATGATTCTGTTGCTATTGGTAATCCGGCAAAAGTAATTTGTACTTATGATGAATTTGTAAGTAGAAAAAAGAAAGAATTAGAGAATAACCCTTGTTTTGATGAAAGTTATACTTTGAGAAATCCTAAAATTTCTGAAGATATGAAAAAAGAAATGAAAGAAAAGTTAGAAAAATCAAAAATCGGTTATGTAGTTTGAGTGAATTTATATGGAATCAAATTTAATTAGTGTTATTGTTCCTGCCTATAATATTGCAGAATTTTTACCAAGATGTTTAGACAGTATATTAAATCAGACATACAGTAATTTGGAAGTAATTGTTATTAGTGACGGTTCAACTGATGGGACAGATAATGTTATAAAAGAATATGCTGAAAAAGATAGTAGGATAGTTCCTTTTTTTAAGGTAAATTCAGGGGTGTCTGACACAAGAAATAAAGGTCTTGAAATAGCTAAAGGTGATTACATAGGTTTTGTTGACGGTGATGATTATATTGAACCTAATATGTATGAAATATTATTAAACAATGCTATTGAAAATGACGCTGATATTTCTCATTGTGGCTATCAAATGGTTTTCCCTACAAGAGTTGACTATTACTATAATACCGGAAAAAAAGTTATTCAAGATAATAAGAAGGGTATTAGAGATATAATTGTTGGTGATTATGTAGAGCCTGGAATTTGGAATAAATTATACAGAAAAAGTATAATAGAAAATGTATTTATGCCTGTTGATATAAAAAATAATGAAGATGTTTTATTTAACTTTTATGCATTTACAAAGTCCCAAAAGTCTGTGTATGAGGATTTGCCACTATATCACTATATACTTAGAAAAGGCTCAGCAGCTACTTCAAAAGTAAATACAAACAAACTTTATGATCCAATTAAGGTGAGAAAAGAAATTTTTGAATTTTGTTTAAAAAATTATGATAAAGAAATACAGTCTTTAGCTTATACAAGTTACCTTAATGCAGTTATATCTTTGTATAGAACAATAAAAAACAATAAACTTAAAGATGAAAAAAACAATGCTAAAAAATATAAAAATGATATAAAACAGATTAAAGAGAGATTACCTTTATCAAAGAGAACTAAGGTAGAAAAAATGTTGTTTTTACATTTTACACTTTTACATATGTTTGTATATAAGGTATATGACAAGTTTATTTCAAAGAATTCAAACAAATATGAGGTAAAGTAAAATGCCTTTAATTAGTGTTATAGTACCGATTTATAATGTAGAAAAATACCTTGATAGGTGTGTTGATAGCATTATAAATCAAACATATAAAAATTTAGAAATTATCTTGGTAGATGACGGTTCACCAGATAATTGTCCACAGATGTGTGATGATTATGCTAAAAAAGATAGTAGAATTAAGGTTGTACATAAAGAAAATGGTGGACTTTCTGATGCCAGAAATGTTGGTATGGAAGTTGCAACCGGTGAGTATGTTAGCTTTATAGATAGTGACGACTATATTTCATTAGATTTTTATGAAACACTTTTGGAAACTATAGTTGATAACGATAGTGATATTGTTGAATGTGGTGTTGTGAAGTTCTATGAAGATAATAGTTTTGATAAATATAGTGACGATTTAAAAGTAACTAATTATGATACAGTGGATGGTTTAGAAGGTTTAATTAATGAAAATCCATTTAAACAACATGTGTGGAATAAATTATATAAATCCAGTGTAGCACTTGATATTCCATATGCAGTTGGTAAGTTAAACGAAGATGAATTTTGGACTTATCAAATTTTTGGTAAAGCAAAAAAGGTTACCAGGATAAACAAAACTATGTACTACTATTTTCAAAGAGGTAGTAGTATAATGGGTAATGGTTATAACATAAAAAGACTTGATGCTTTGGAAGGCAAAATGAATAGACAAGCTTATATTGAAAAGAATTTCCCTACTTTAGCTACAAAAGCTAAGGTTGATTTGTACGGTTCATGTATGTTTGCTTATCAAAGTGTCCTAAAGTTTATGTCAGGTAATGATAAGAAAAAAGCCGGTAAAATTATCAAAGATTATAAAAACAGATGTAAACTTACTAATGATGAAATTAACAGTATTACTGATAGTTCAAGAAAGTATTATAAATTAGCAAAGTTTAATTTTTATTTGTGTTGTAAAATGAGATCTATGTTTAATATAGGATTCTAATTTTATATAACAAATTGAGGTGTTAAAATAAATGTCAGGAAAGAATAATCAGCTTAGAATCGGTGCTGTAATGTCATATATTAATATGGCATTAGGTACAATAATACCAATGTTTTATACACCGTTAATGCTGAATTTATTAGGCCAAGACGAATATGGACTTTTTAAATTAGCAAATAGTGCAACAAGTTATTTATCATTGATATCCTTTGGACTTGGATCTGCGTTAGTGCGTTATTATACAAAGTTTCGTGCTGAAGGTGATAAAGATGGTGAAGAAAATATGTATGGCCTCTTTAATATTATTTTCTTCATTATTGCATGTGTCACAATTGTAGTCGGTGTTGCAATATCTTTTTTGTCCGGTTACATTTATAAGGGATCATTAAAAAATGATGATATTTTACTTAAAATGCAAATCTTGGTTGTAATTTTAACATTCTCAACTGCAATATCTTTTTTATCTTCCCCTTGTACTTCAGTTGTTACTAGCCATGAAAAATTTGTTTTTTTGCAAATTTTAAATATTATTAGTACTGTAATTGCTCCATTAATTAATCTACTAGTTTTAGTACTAGGTTTCGCTTCCATTGGTTTAGCAGTTGCCGGATTGGTAATCAACATTGTAACAAGAATTGTTTATATGATTTATGTAAAGAAAGTACTGAGTATTAAACCAAGGTATGATAATTTACCAAAGTATCTAATAAAAGAATTATTGTCTTTCTCAATGTGGATTTTTATAATGAATATTATTGATAAGTTGTATAGTACAACTGACACTCTAATTATAGGTTATATTCCTTCATTAGCTACTGTTGGTGTTGCAGTATATTCCGTTGGTGTAACTTTCCAAGGTATGATACAAAGTTTTTCTTCTGGATTGACTGGCGTAATTACTCCAAAGATAAATATGATGGTATTTAGTAATACAAGCTCTTCAGAACTAACAAATACTATGATTAGAATTGGTAGATTGCAATGCTATATTGTATCATTAGTTGCTTCTGGGTTTATAGCATTTGGTCAAGACTTTATTAATTTATGGGTAGGTTCAGGCTACTCCGAGGCATATTGTGTAGCTATTTCAGTTACTATTCCGGTGTGTATTCCGCTAGTTCAAAATGTTGCATTAAATATTATCATTGCACAAAATAAATTAAAGTTTAGAACCATTGTGTTTGCCGGTATTGCCATTGCCAATGTTATTGGTACAGTGCTTTGTGTTAATGCATTTGGTATTGTAGGTGCGTCAGTAGTTACCGGATGCACATATGTTTTAGGTCAAGGATTAATAATGAACTGGTACTATTGGAAAAAAATCAAATTGGACATTCCGAAATTTTGGAAAAATGTTGGACCAATGTTTATTTTTCCTGCGATATTGTGCATATGTTTTATTATTTTATTTAGATTTATAACCATTAATTCTTGGGCATTGTTATTTATTTTTATTGGTATTTACGCAGTATTATTTTGTTTGTTTAACTGGATTTTCGTAATGAACAAGTATGAAAAAGATATATTCCTTGGACCTATAAAAAAGATAATATCAAGAAAGAAATAGTAGATGTTTGATTATGAGAAAAATATTCCTTTATGCGTATGATAGGATAAACCTTGGTGATGATTTATTTATTCGTACAATATGTAACCGTTATCCTAATGTGAAGTTCTATTTATGGTCAAAAAAATATAATGAAAAAGTTTTTGATGATGTTAAAAATTTAAAAGTATTAGATAAAAATTCTAAATATCTTACTTTTTTATATAAGATTCATTTGTCTTTTTATCTTGGATACAAATCTAGGATGGAAAAAAGATGTGATGCTATAGTATATATAGGTGGTTCTATTTTTATTGAGTATGACAATTGGAAACAGATTCTTACTTGGTGGGATTATGAAGCACTTAATAGAAAATTCTATATTTTGGGTGCGAATTTTGGACCATACAAAACAGAAGAATATAGAAATAAACTTGCAAGTATTTTTAACAATGTACAAGATATTTGCTTTAGGGATAAATATTCATATAATCTCTTTAGTGATGTAAAAAAGGTTAGATATGCTCCTGATATTTTGTTTAATTACCAATGTAAAACCACAGAAACAAAAAAGCAGATTTTTATTTCTGTAATTGATTGTTTAAGCAGAGAAAGTGGGTTAGACAAATTATGTGATAAAGAAGAGAATTATATCAATCTTTTACTTAAATATATTGGAATTTATGTTAATAAAGGTTATACAGTAGTACTATCATCATTTTGTAAAATAGAAAATGATGAGAAAACTATTAATAAAATCCTTGATAGAATTGATAGTAATTTAAAAAGATCCGTAAAGATTGTAAACTACAATGGTGAAAACACAGATGATGTTGTTAGTGCTATGGCTGAGTCTGAATTTGTTATTGCATCACGATTTCATGGAACTGTATTGGGATTTGCATTAGACAAACCTGTATTGCCTATTGTTTATAGTGATAAGACTATTAATATTTTGAAAGATTTATCCTTTAAAGGTAGGTATATTGATATTAGAAAGATAAATTCAGAGCTGTATGTCGAATTAGACAATAATTATGATTTTCAAAGAATTGCTGATATTCAACAGATAAGAAAAGATAGTGAAAAACATTTTGAAAAATTAGATAAGTTGTTATTGGAATAATTGTTTAGATATGATTAGAAAAAATGGTGGTAAGTAATGACTAGAATTTTACAGAGAGCAAAGCATTTGTTTCAGAGAATAGAAAATGAATGTAAAGCTTTTCCTCAAATTAAAAGAACTTATGGATTTAATGTTGCTTCAGCAACTTTTAAGGATGGGCTGGTTCCACCCGGAAAATCAGAAAAATATATTTCTACAATACAAGAATATGTTGATAAAGAATTGTCCTCTGTTATTAAATTATACAATACGAATCCACCAAAGCATAATTATAGACCAAAACCTAATGCTAATATAAATGATGATAAAATGCCTATTTGGTGTTGTTGGTGGCAAGGCGTAGAGAGTATGCCTGAAATAGTCAAAATGTGTCACACAAGACTAAAGCAGGTTATACCAAAAGATAAGACTGAATTACATATTATTACTTTTGATAATTATAAAGATTATGTAGATATACCGGAACATATACTTGAGAAATTCAATAAGGGTATTGTTACAATGACTACGATGTCAGATGTATTGAGATTTTGTCTTTTAGAGAGGTATGGTGGTTATTGGTTGGATGCTACTGTATTTTTTACAGATGATATTCCGGAAGAATATTTTACAAGAGACTTTTATTGTCAGAAAATGACCAACAAGACTGAAAATGTTGCTAGAGAAGCATGTAAATGTAATTGGTGTGGCTTTTCTATGCATGGTGAAAAAGATAATATATTATTCAGATATATGGTAGATGCTTTTAGCCATTGGTGGTCAAAGTATGATTCTATTATTGATTATGTACTTATTGATTATATGTTGATGAGTGGTTATAAACATATTCCTGCTATAACCAAGATTATTGATACTGTTGAAAATAATAATGAAGATATTTTTGAGCTGTATAAATATTTAAATGAGCCTTATTCAGATAAACTTCTCAAAAGGTTTACAGATAAAAATGTTATGCATAAGTTGACATATAAAATGGAATTGAAAAAGAAAACCGATGATGGAAAACTTACTTTATATGGACATTTGTTAAATGAGGTATATAGTAAATAAGAGGTATGTATGGTAAAGATAAGTGTAGTAGTGCCGGTATATAATGCAGAAAGCATTATTGAAAGATGTGTTGACAGTATCATATCAAATAATTATGATAATTTAGAGGTTATTTTAGTTGAAGATTGTTCAAAGGATAATAGTCTTGAAAAATGTAAGGAATTATCTAAAAAGTATGATTGTGTAAGATATGTTCATAATGGAGTCAATATGGGTGTTTCATATACCAGAAACCGTGGTATATATGAGGCTACCGGTGATTATACTATGTTTGTTGACAGTGATGATTGGATTGATAAAGATTATATTAATTCCTTTATTGATGTATTGAATGATAACCCTATGGCTTTAACTATTTGTGGATATGTTAACCATGATGAAAAATATAATGGCAGAACCGATAACGTTATTTGGAGCAATACTAAGAAAAATGTATCTGCAAAATTAAAGCCGGAATTGAAAACTATTTATGATAGGACTTTACTGCAACAACTTTGGAATAAAGCTTTTGTTACAAAGATTATTCAAGACAACAAACTAAAGTTTGATGAAAGTATTAGCATAGGTGAAGATTTAAGATTTATCCTTGAATACATAAAAGTTAGTGAAATTCAGGATGTAGTTTTTATCAACAAACCTTTGTACCATTACATGAGAGATCAAGACGGTTCTTTAATGTATAAAGTTGGTTTAGAAAGTGTAGAAGAACCACTTAAGAATTTGCGTTCATTATATGAATTGATAGGTTATTCTAAAAATAAGATTAAAGAATCTATTGATAGTGATAGTAAAAAACAAGTAAACCTCTATGCTTACTTAATAATGCATAATGCAGGAATGAAGATGAAAGAAAAGAAAAGATTGATTTTTTCTTTAGACTCTCAAAATGGTAAAATTCTATATAAGAATAATAGAAATATATATTATAAAGAAAAAATCAGTAAAGCAATAAGAAGATAAAAGGAGAGTTATGATTATGGACAATTTAGGATTAGTCAGTATAATTATGCCTGTTTATAATGTGGAAAAATACTTATCTCAGTGCTTAGAGTCTGTCTGTAATCAAACATATCCTTATTTAGAAATAATTGTAGTTGATGATGAGTCACCTGACAATTCGGGAAATATTGCAGATGATTTTGCTAAGAAAGATAATAGAATAAAGGTTTTTCATATAAAAAATAGAGGTGCAGCCGGTGCCAGAAATTTTGCATTAGATAATTGCACAGGTGATTACATATTTTTCGTTGATAGTGATGACTGGATAGAAGAAAATGCTATTGAATCAATGATAGAGAAGATGAACTCCAATAATTGTGATATGGTATTGTGTCAGTATTACGATGAACATACAGATAAATCAGTCGAACATAAATTTTTAGCGAATAGTTTTGTTTGTACTGACGAAGAATTTGTAAAAGATATGGTAAAAAAATGGGAATACATTCTTAATTCTAATAAAATTTATAAAGCCGATGCAATAAAAACCATACGATTTGTTGAAGGTCGTTGTATTGATGATGAGTTCTTTACGTATAAAGCTGTGCTTAATATGGATAGAATATATATTTGTGATGAGTATTTATATCATTATCGAATGAGAAAATCCAGTGCTATGGGAGATGTAACAAAACAAAATCAACGGCATATAGATCAAGTGGATTTTGTTACTGAAAGATATGAACCGTTGAGTAAAGCATATCCAAAGTTGATTCCTGTTTTATTAGAACATCTTGCAGAAGTATTAATGTCTGTTATGCATAACAGTGGTAATATTGAAGAAACAAGGTTATATGCAAAATCAAAACTAAAAGAGTATTTTTGGAAAATAATTTCAAATAAAAATGTAAGTCTAAATATAAAGAAAAGCGTAGTAATGTATTTGTTTAAGAAGAACACACAAGTTATTACACAAAACAATGTAGGCAATTTGCAAGAAGACTATTTCGACTAGGAAGTAAAGTATGGAAAAATATTTTAAAAATAATGAACCAAAAGTTAATAGTTATGACAATGGTATTATTCTTCCTAGCAAGATTGTTGATAATGGTCCTATGTGGGGGTTAGGAGGAGCTTGTGATTCTGATAATAACTTTATAAGTGATTCACTTTATGACGGTGGATGGGCTACCCATGGAGGTTACTATAGCTGGAAAAATGAAACTTATGTAGATGAAAATGTTATTTATATTGGAGTATTTTTTCAACATTGGGGTCATTTTTTAATAGATTTATCAACAAGATTTTGGTGTATTGATGAAATAAAATCTAAATGTCCAAATGTAAAAATTGCCATTGTAGGTGATGAATATCCCAGTGGTAATAATTTAAGATTATTTGAATTACTAGGCATAGATGAAAGTCATATAGTACATATTGAGAAACCTACCAGATTTAAAAGAGTTTTTGTCCCTACTCAGGGTTTCAAATCTTGTGAATGGTATACAGATAAACATATTGCAATGTTTGATTTAATTACAAAAAATGCATTAGATGAAAATATTAATTTTAGTAGAGTTAAAAATTTAAAAAAAGTATATTTTTCTCGTAGAAGTCTAGGAAAGGCGAGATATTCAGAATTTGGTGAAGAATTTTTTGAGAATATATTTGTCGAAAACGGTTTTGTGTCCGTTGCACCTGAAAAATTATCATTGGAAGAACAAATATATATTTGGAATAATGCAGATGAAATTGCTTGTATAAATGGTACAATACCATTAAATGTGGTGTTTTCAAAAAATAAAAATTTGAAATTAACTGTTTTGAATAAAACAAGTATTTTTCATGAAAATCCTTATATTTTATTACAATTTAGAGAGATAAAGGCTGATTTTATAGATGTATATAAAGAACCATTTAAAAATTATCCTAAGTCCTTGGGAGAAGGCCCATATTTCTTGGGCAATCCAAAAAATTTTATTGAATACTGTAATAAAAGTAAATTGAAATATAATTTTTCTTTTAAAACAAAACTATGGTTTATTAAAGAAAAAATAAAATATTACATAGCTGTATCTAAAATTAAAGAAAAAACCAGAAATGTGTTGAGAAAGTTAATTCCAAAAGCTTTGATTAGAAAAATTAGAGGTTATTAAAATTATTTGAAGATTATTTTTCAAAAATTTGAAACTAAAGTCAAAACTATGTGATATATTAGGGGAAATTTGTATATGAAAAAACATAAATATGTTATATATATGCCGGCAAATGAAGAGTGTGGTGGATTTATTGTTTTAAGAACTTTGTATAAGGGACTAGTGCAATTAGGGATTGATGTAAAAGTAATTACTACATTTAGAACAAATGCAACTGGAAAATACAAGTACATTATGCCTTTTTACTTGTTTTTTTATCAGATATATTACTTTTTAAAAAATCATCGTAATGAAAATTATAAGTCGTGTAGGCATAAATTTTTCCCATTTGTAAGGAAAAATACAATTGTGGTTTATCCTGAAATTGTTAATGGTAATTTATTAAATGCAAAAAGGGTTGTTCGTTGGTTGTTGTATTATAATAGACATTATCATAGAGATGATAATGGAAATACAATAGGATACAAAAAAGATGATTTATTTTTTACTTTTAGAGATGTTTTTAACGATCCAAAATTAAATCCTGATTGTAATACTTTATATATCGCATATTTTGATTTAGACTTATATAAAAGAACTAATTATGGACCGCGTAAAGGCAAATGCTATATAGTAAGAAAAGGTGCATCGCGTCCGGATTTACCAAAGAAATTTGATGGAGTTGTTATTGATTATTTACCGGAAAAAGAAAAGGTAGAAGTATTCAATAAATGTGAGTATTGTATTAGTTATGATACTCAAACATCTTATTCAAAAATAGCTGCTATTTGTGGATGTATTTCAATTGTTGTTCCTGAAGAAGGAAAAAGCAGAAGAGATTATATATCAACTAATGAGAAATGCTATGGAGTAGCATATGGTTATTCTAAAGAAGAAATTAATTTTTCATTAGAAACTCAAGAAAAAGCCCTACAGTTCTATAAAGATTTGAATGAGAAATCTATGAATCAAATAAAATCGTTTGTTAAGAAATGTGAAGAATATTTCAATTAATATTTTACTCTTTTAGAAATGAGATGAAAACTATGAAAAAGTTATTGTTACTTGGTGGTTCAAGGTATATATTACCGGTTATAAAAAAAGCACATGAATTAGGAATATATGTCATTACTTGTGATTATCTTCCTAATAATATTGCTCATAAGTATTCTGACAGATATTGCAATGTAAGTATTATAGAGAAGGATGCAGTTTTAAAAGTAGCTCAAGAAAACAAAATAGATGGTGTAATGTCTTTTGCTTGTGACCCGGGTGTTGTTACTGCATCATATGTGGCTGAAAAAATGAATTTGCCATTCCAAGCATCTTATGAATCAACTCAGATATTACAAGATAAAGGTTGTTTTAGAAAATATCTTGAGGATAATGGATTTAATGTTCCACATTCAAAAAGATATTTAGATAAGGAAGCACCTTTTGATGATGTGGATTATTTTAATTGGCCTGTTATTGTAAAGCCTGTAGATTCGGCAGGAAGTAAAGGTGTTAATCGCGTGGAAGAGCCTGGTGAACTTTCAAAAGCGGTTGACGAGGCAATAAAGTCATCAATAAATGGGGCATTTATTATTGAGGATTTTATTACATTTGATGGTTATCATTCAAGCGCTGATCCTTTTGTTGTTGATGGCATGATTAAATTTATGACTTATTCTGATCAATTATTTGATACTGAAGCTGCAAACCCATATACTCCTACAAAGATTATATGGCCTTCATCTATGAAAAAATGTCATCAAGATTATTTAACTTCTGAAATTCAAAGACTTGTTGATTTACTTGGATTGACAACAGGTATTTACAATATAGAAACTTGTGTTGGTATAGATGGTAAACCGTATATAATGGAAGTTTCACCACGAGGTGGTGGTTGTAAAATTGCTGAAATACAGGAATTAGCTTTTGGAGTTAATTTGATTGAAAATGAAGTGAGAAAATCTGTTGGATTACCTTTATTAGATGTTAAACAGTCAGAGTGTAATGGCCATTGGTGTGAAATGGTAATCCACGCTGAACATAATCAAAGCGGTATATTTGATAAAATATACATTGATGATAAGATAAAGAACAATCACCTTAAGGTGTTAGATTTATGTGTATCTAAAGGTAGTAAGGTTATGCCTTTTACTGGTGCTAATATGTCTTTAGGGGATATGTTCCTACGATTTGACAGTCGAGAAGAATTAGATAGTATTACTGACAAGACTAACAAATGGCTTAAAATAGAACTGTTGTAATGTTTAGGAGTTAATAATGAAAAATATATTGGTTTTTGGCGCTAGTGGTGATACTGGTAAATACTTTGTAAACTATTTCTTGGATCATTACAGCGGAAAAGAATATAAATTAATTGCTTTAGGTACGAAGAATATCTCATATTTTTCTGATATTGGTATTGAATACCATCAGATTGATATAAGAAAAAAAGAACAATTTAAAAACTTACCCAAAGATGTGTTTGGTGTAATTCATCTTGCTGGAATGATGCCAGCAAGAATGAAAGGCTATGATCCTCAAAAATATATAGATGTTAATATTACAGGCACATTGAATATATTAGAGTTTTGTAGAGAAAACAAAGTTGATAGAATATTGTTTGCTCAAAGTTTTGGAGATATAAAAGATTATGCTGAAAATAATATAAGATTATCTTTTGATTTACCAAGAAAATTTAGTTTTACTACTGATCATACTATATATGTAATGAGCAAAAATTTTGCAGTTGATATGATAGAAAATTATCATCAAATGTATGGTATTAAGAGATTTATTTTTAGATTACCTACTATTTATCTTTGGTCTCAAAATGATAGCTATTATGTAGATGGAGTCGTACATAAAATTGGTTACAGAACTATTATAGATAATGCTATTGATGGAAAAAATGTTGAAGTATGGGGAGATCCAACAAGACAGAAAGATATGGTATATGTAAAAGACTTTTGTCAAATGTTATATAAAGCTCTTTTTGTTCAGCGTGATAGAGGCTATTATAATGTAGGTACGGGTATAGGAACATCTTTGCAAGATCAAATTGAGGGAATAGTTGAGGTGTTTGATGATAACAAAAAGTCAAATATCGTTTTTAGACCGGATAAACCTAATGCTCCTCAATATATAATGGATATTTCAAATGCAAAAGATGAATTGGGTTATGAACCTAAATATAGTTATTTGGATATGCTTTATGATATGAAAAAAGAAAAGGAACTTGGAAGATTTTAAGAGGTATTTATTATGAGTATTCTCGTTACTCGTTCTTCTATGCCAGATTTTGACGAATACATAGAAGAAATAAAGGAAATTTGGGATTCACATTGGCTAACTAATATGGGTCCTAAACATAAAAAGTTGCAGGCAGATTTAAAAGAATATTTAGGTGTAGAGAACATTGACTTGTTTGTGAATGGTCATATGTCACTTGAACTTTCTTTACAAGCATTAAAAATGCAAGGAGAGGTAATTACTACACCGTTTACTTTCGCCTCTACTACTCATGCAATAGTGAGAAATAGATTAGAACCGGTTTTTTGTGACATTAATCCTGATGATTACACTATTGATGTTAGCAAAATTGAAAGTTTAATTACAGACAGAACTTGTGCCATTATGCCGGTTCATGTGTATGGAAATATTTGTAATGTTGAAGAGATTCAGCGTATTGCCGATAAATATGGGCTAAAGGTTATTTACGATGCTGCCCATACATTTGGTGAAAAGTACAAAGGAAAAGGTATTGGTACTTTCGGGGATGTTTCTTGCTTTAGCTTTCATGCTACAAAAGTATTTAACACAATTGAGGGTGGAGCTGCTTGCTTTAAAAATCCGGAGTTTGGTCTTGAGTTATATAGATTAAAGAATTTTGGAATTAGAGGTCCTGAAGTAGTTGATGCAGTTGGTGCAAATGCTAAAATGAATGAATTTTCAGCAGCTATGGGCATATGTAATTTGCGTCATATTGATGAAGAAATTGCTAAGCGTAAAAAGGTTGTAGAAAGATACAGAGAAAGATTAGGTAATGTTAATGGTATTAAACTTTCTCCTATTCAAGAGAATGTACAGTCTAATTATGCTTATTTTCCGGTAGTATTTGATGAAAATGTATTTGGCGCTACAAGAAACGAAGTTTGTGACCGATTAGCAGAGAATGATATTAATGCTAGAAAATACTTCTATCCACTTACAAATATGTTTGATTGTTTTAATGGTAAGTATAATGTTGATGATACGCCTGTGGCATTACATATTAGCCAAAGAGTGTTGACTTTGCCGTTGTATGCAGATTTATCACTTGAAGATGTGGATAGAATTTGCGATATTATTTTAAATATATAGTTATTGAGGGGTATTATGGGGAGCAATATAAAATTAAATTCAAAAAGAGATTCCAATATTGAACTTTTTAGAATTATTACAATGTTAGTAATTGTAGCACATCATTTTGTGGTTAACTCAGGTTTATTTGATATATTGGGCGCTAGTGGCTTAAATGCCAAATCGATGTTTGCATATGTATTTGGGGCCTGGGGAAAAACTGGAATTAATTGTTTTGTCTTAATAACAGGTTACTTTATGTGTAAATCTAATATAACAATTCGCAAGTTCGTAAAATTGTTGGCTGAGATATTATTTTATAATATAGTTATAGGTAGTATATTTTTGTTGTTTAGATATCCGGGGTATTCACTCTTTTTGCTTTTAAAGAGTCTATTTGTAGTTAAAAATGTTACTGATGGTTTTACGAGTGCTTTCTTAGTATTTTATCTATTTATTCCGTTTTTGAATTTGTTAATAAAAAATATTAATCAGAAAGTACATATAACTTTGTTGGTTCTATGCATATTTATTTATGTTATACTGGGTAGTATCCCAAAAATAGATGTGGGAATGAATTATTTATCTTGGTTTATTGTTTTATATTTTGTTTCATCATTTATTAGAATGTATGATTTTTCGATATTTAGTAATAAGCAGTTCTGGTTAATTAGTTCGATTATAATGATAGTTTTATCTGTTTTGTCAATTGTAGTATGTTTACTATTCACATATTATTTTAGATATGTTTTTCCATATTATTTTTTATCTGATTCAAATAAAATATTTGCTTTTACTTTATCTGTGTGTTTGTTTATGCTATTTAAAAATATGAATATAAAATACAATAAAGTAATTAATTTTATTGCATCTTCTACTTTTGGTGTATTACTAATACATGCAAATAGTAATACTATGAGACAATTCTTATGGAAAGATATTTGTAATATTGTAGGTAGTTATAATAGTAATTTTTTCTTTGTCTATTCAATTTTATGTGTAGTTGCAATTTTTATAATTTGTATTATTATTGACAAAATTAGAATATATTGTTTTGAAAAACCGTTTTTTAAATTTTGGGATAATTATGTAGCTGAAAAACTTAATGCTATAAAAAAGAAAATTATTAAATAATGGCTCTATGTCAATAGTTGGGGTAAATCCACTAAAATGAAATAGATTAGATAGACAAGTGATAGTATTATGCTATCACTTGTTTTTGCTTTTGTAGTGAAAACATATGTAAAATACTGTTACGAAATCTATTAAAATTTTGATAACCATAAGAAATTCCATTTTAACGGATTTTTCAAATTTATGCTCTACTTTTTTATATTTTTTTCGTAGGCTCTATTTTTCTTACCCCAACATTTATTATAGAGCCGATTTTTGATACAGGATTACATATACAAAAAGTAATAAATTTTTCAAAATTTTGCAACACTTTTGAAGTTTATAAGGTATTATATATGTAAGTACTTATAAAGTTGATGATTTAATGTTAATCCAAAAGCAAATTGTTGGTAAAACATTAATAGCAGAATTTAAAGTTAGGGGGGATAATGTGGACCATAGATTTGCATATAAAACCAGCGCTGATAAATTTGTGGATGATGACTATGAGTATAGTGGAAAAGTTCAAAGTCACAAAGAAAAAGTTTATAACCATAGCAACAACTATGAAAATAGTGAAGTAATATATAAAAATAACAATAAAAACTATAAAATTAGAGAAGAAAAACAAAGTGACAAAGATCATAAAAATAGTGACGAAAAAGACTATATAGATATTGATGAAATCTATAAGAATAATGATAAAAAGCATAGTCACAAAGCTAATACATACAAAGGTAAAAGCTATAGTCATAGTGAAGGAAAGCACAGTGATAAAGTTTATAAACACAGTGAAAAAGGTTTTATTTTTGATGACAATTTAATAGAAGTAGTTGTCAATACATATTCGGATATGGTTTACAGAATTGCCCTAAACATATTGTGCAACATAGATGATGCAAATGATGTGATGCAAGATGTTTTCTTAAGGCTTGTTAAAAGCAAGAGTAAAATAAAAAGCAAAGAACACATAAAGCATTGGCTTATAAAGGTAACAATAAATTGTAGCAAAAGTAAGGCAACTGAAAGCTATAAGAAACATACAGTTTCCATTAGTGAAATTTCAGAAAGCTATATTTCTTTCAGTAATGAAATTGATGAAACAATAGGCAGTGTAATGAAGTTACCGGAAAAGTATAAAGTACCTATCCACCTGTATTATTATCAACAACTTACCGTTGAAGAAATATCGAAAATTCTCGGTATTACAAGGTCAGGTGTTAGGTCAAGGTTATCTCGTGGTAGAAATATGTTGAAAGAAATCTTAGAAAAGGAGGATAATAATGAGTAATTTTGATTTTGATAAATACAAAAATTCTTATGATAAAGTTACTGTTAGTGATGAAAGAAAAGAAGAAATTATTGCTTTAATGAAAAAAGAAAATAATTCTACTGATAACGCTACTAAACCACAAAGTCAAAATAAAGTTATTACCTTTAAAAGAGCAATTGTACTTGTAGCATCAGTAGTGATAGTTATTTTGTTGGCAATAGTCCTACAAAATTCATCATTAACACAGAATAAAAAGGATAAAAAGTTGGACAACAGTTCAATTACAGTTTCTTTGTCTGATGATAAAGAGAAAAAAGAAAATAAAGAATATAAAATTACTGAGAAAGATACTATTATTCCTTTAGAGAATAATGGTGTACAGATTATCTCAAAGGATGGTGGAAATACAATATCAATTAACTCTTTATATTTTAATATTAAAGGCAGTGAAATTGATTATATAGATGTTTCTTCAGAAAATGATAATTCTATTATTTGTACCTATGCTGATGATGAGGATAATCTTACAACGGAATTTAACAGTAATTATCAAAAGTTGAAACTACAAAATATCAATGACTTAGGATGGATAGTTTCTGAGAAAAATGCAAGTGAAGCAATGTCTAATGCAAGTAGTTCAGCAAATATTTCTACTTCAAACAGTGCATCAAGAGAAAATGCAAGTGGCAATAAATATTTCTCAGATACAGTTGTAATTACACTTCATTACAAAAACGGTGAAAGTGTAACTAAGAATATTGAGATTAAGTTTGATAATGACAACAATGTAATTGTGGGATATGAGAAATAAGGAGGTGTAGTTTATGAGGAAAAAACTATTAATTTTATTTTGTGGCATTTTAACTGTTGCTTTACTTTGTAGTAATGTGCTTATTGCATCAGCAACCTCCTTAGCAGATAGCAAAGTAAAAGCTACTTGTAAAGTAACAGTTGTACAGAAGGTAGTGTCAGTTAAACTTTCTGCAAAAAGTAAAACTATAAAGAAAGGTAAGTCCTTTACTTTAAAGGCTACTGTACTTCCTACTAATGCAAATATGAAAGCAGTTACATTTACTTCAACTAATAAAAAGGTTGCAACAGTAAATAGCAAAGGCAAAGTTACTGCTAAAAAAGCAGGAAAAGCTACAATTATAGTTACTACAAAAGATGGTAAGAAAAGGGCTAAGTGTACTTTAAAGATTAAATAAACAGTTAAATACTGTAAAAATGTTTAGGACAGAAAAACAATTGTTTTTACCATTTTTATTTACAAAAGTTGTTTTTATATTATAATGAAATGGAACATTTGAATTGTTTATTAACTTTATGTACAACGATGATTTGTTTTTATACCCTTCCATGGCTGTGATACCCTCTATCACAGCCATAACTCTTTTGTGTAGCAGTAAAATTTTTAAAAAGATTTTTTTATTGCAAAATGTGTCTTATTTTGTTATGATTTTATCTAAAGATTTTTTGCAGAAAAGGAGTTTATTATGTGGGGCTTAATATTTGGCTGTGTACTGCTTTTTGCAGTAGCCTGTTTTGTGTATTTAATCAGCAGATTTTATAAATTTAGATTTATGAAGAAAATCACAATGAACAAGAAATTTCTCACAATTTTACTTTCTATCATAATTATTCTTGTTATGTTTACTGTTTTAACTATAACAATGAATATGATGAACAGTATTATTGTGTTGATGCATTTAGTTGTGATTTGGCTTATTGTTGACTTTATTTTCTTTATTATTAAAAAGTGTAGGAAAAAGCCTTTTAAATTTTATTTCCAAGGTATAATCGCTATGGTACTTACAGCAGTATATCTAACATTCGGTTGGTATTTTGCTCATAATGTGGTGGCTACAGATTATAACTTAACTACCGAGAAAGATATGAATTCACTTCGTATTGTGCAACTTTCAGACTCTCATATCGGTGCAACATTTCACTATAAAGAATTTTCTCAGTATGTTGATACTATGAATAAAGAAAATCCCGATGTGGTAGTTATTACAGGTGACTTTGTTGATGATGATACTTCTAAGGAAGATATGATACAGTCTTGTAAAGCACTAAGTAAGTTCAAGACAAAGTACGGTGTGTATTTTGTTTACGGTAATCACGATAAGGGTTACTACGGCAAAGAATACAGAGGCTATGACGGTAATGATTTAGCAAAAGAACTAAGGAAAAACGGCGTTAAGGTTCTGGAGGATGAAAGTGTACTTCTAAATAATAAGTTCTATATTGTAGGCAGACAGGATTATTCTGAGGTAGAAAAGGGTGGCACAAGAGCAAGTGCTAATGACCTTGTAAAGAACCTTGATTGCAATAAGTATATAATTATGCTGGACCATCAGCCTAACCACTATAAGGAAGAAAAGAATGCCAATGTCGACCTGGTACTATCAGGTCATACTCATGGTGGACAGTTAATTCCTATTACATATTCAGGTGAATGGCTGGGTATGAATGACAAAACATATGGCTACGAAAGAGAAAAGAACACAGACTTTATTGTCAGTTCGGGAATAGGGGACTGGTCAATTAAGTTTAAGACCGGTTGTGTAGCTGAATATGTTGTTGTGGATATTAATAAATAATTCAATTAAAGAATAATAAATCTGTAATTACCATCCAAAAATATTGGGTGGTAATTTTTTTTAAGAAATTTTAAAAATACTATTGACAAGTCAGAAATAATATGATATATTCAAATCACACTAAACAGATAGGAAATGTGTAATTAAGAAATGAGGTAAAAATTTATGTCTGAAAAATTTTATTTTTACAACAGAATAAATTATGGCAGTGGACGATGTTGTTGCTGTAATAACTCACAAAACTTAACAGAAACTAACTAACATTAAAATGTATTTTTTATTTAAAGGAGAAACAATTATGTCAAACAATAATTATAAATTCGAAACACTTCAGCTACATGTAGGTCAGGAAGCTCCGGACCCAGTTACAGATTCAAGAGCAGTTCCAATCTACCAGACTTCTTCATTTGTATTTAAGAACTGCGATCATGCAGCAGCAAGATTCGGTCTTGAAGATGCAGGTAACATTTACGGCAGACTTACTAACCCAACACAGGAAATCTTCGAAAAGAGAATTGCAGCTCTTGAAGGTGGTGTAGCTGCTCTGGCAGTTGCTTCAGGTGCAGCAGCAGTTTACTACTCAATCGCTAACATCACATCTAACGGTGACCATGTTGTTGCTGCTAAGAACATTTACGGTGGTACATACAACCTACTTGAACACACACTACCTGAATACGGTATCGAAACAACTTTCGTTAATCCATTTGATTTTGATGAAATCGAAAATGCAATTAAGGACAACACAAAGCTTGTTTTCATTGAAACACTTGGTAATCCAAATTCCGATGTTGTTGATATTGAAGCAGTTGCAAAGATTGCTCATAAGCACAACATTCCACTAATCGTTGATAACACATTCGCTACACCTTACCTAGTAAGACCTATTGAATACGGTGCTGATGTTGTTGTTCATTCAGCAACTAAGTTTATCGGTGGTCACGGTACAACAATCGGTGGTGTTATTGTTGATGGTGGTAAGTTCGATTGGAAGGCATCAGGCAAGTTTGAATCATTAGTTGCTCCAAACCCAAGTTACCATGGTGTTAGCTTCTCAGAAGATGTAGGTGCTGCAGCATTCGTAACAAAGATTAGAGCTTTACTACTTCGTGATACAGGTGCTACACTTTCACCAATCCACGCATTTATCTTCCTACAGGGTCTTGAAACACTTTCACTAAGAGTTGAAAGACATGTTGAAAATGCACTAAAGGTTGTACAGTTCCTAAACAACCATCCACTAGTAGAAAAGGTTCACCATCCATCAGTTTCTGATGACCCATCTCAGCAGGAACTATATAAGAAGTACTTCCCTAACGGTGGTGGTTCAATCTTTACATTTGAAGTAAAGGGTGACGAACAGAAGACTAAGGACTTTATCGACCACCTAGAACTATTCTCACTACTAGCTAATGTAGCTGACGCTAAGTCACTCGTAATCCACCCTGCAAGCACAACTCATGCTCAGATGAATGATGAAGAACTTGCCGGTGCAGGTATCTATAGAAACACAGTAAGACTATCAATCGGTATTGAAAACATTGACGATATTATCACTGACCTTGAAAAAGGCTTTGCAGCAATTAAGTAATGGGAGGTAACTAACAATGGCAATTAAGAAATCAATTACAGAACTAGTTGGTAACACACCACTACTGGAACTTACACATATTGAAGCAGAAGAAAATATTCAGGCAACACTACTAGCTAAGCTGGAATCATTTAACCCAGCCGGTAGTGTTAAGGATCGGGTAGCTAAGGCTATTATTGAAGATGCAGAAAAGACAGGCAGACTAAAGAAAGGTTCAGTTATTATCGAACCTACAAGTGGTAACACAGGTATCGGTCTTGCTTCCGTTGCAACTGCTAAAGGCTACAGAACAATTATCGTAATGCCTGAAACAATGTCTAACGAAAGAAAGATGCTTATTAAGGCTTACGGTGCAGAACTTGTACTAACAGAAGGTAGCAAGGGTATGAAGGGTGCATCAGACAAGGCTGAAGAACTTTCTAAGGAAATTCCAAACAGCATTATTGCCGGTCAGTTCACTAACCCAATTAACCCTAAGATGCACTATGATACAACAGGTCCTGAAATTTGGGCTGATACAGAAGGCAAGGTTGACTACTTTGTAGCAGGTGTTGGTACAGGTGGTACACTTTCAGGTGTAGGTAAGTACCTAAAGGAACAGAATCCTAATGTTAAGGTTATTGCAGTAGAACCTGAAACTTCTCCACTACTATCAAAGGGTCAGGCCGGTCCTCATAAGATTCAGGGTATCGGTGCTAACTTTGTACCTGAAACTCTCGATAAGGATATTTATGATGAAATCATTGCAGTACCTAATGATGAGGCTATCTTAACTGCAAGAAAAGCAGCTAAACAGGAAGGCTTCCTAATCGGTATTTCTTCAGGTGCAGCTCTATGGGCAGGTAAGCAGTTAGCAGCTCGTCCTGAAAACAAGGGTAAGAACATTGTTGTTATCTTCCCTGATGGTGGCGAAAGATACCTATCAACTAATCTATATGATGAATAATCCTAATTAATATAAAAGAACCTTGGTGGTAATTCCATCAAGGTTCTTTTTCTATGTATGGATTTATTTTGGCAATATAACGGTAAATGTGTTTTTGCCGTTTTTACTTTCAACAGTTATTTTACCGTTATGTTTTTTAACAATAGTATTTGCAATAGAAAGTCCCAAACCGTAGTGGTTGCCGGTTCTTTCTCTTGATTTACTTTCTCTGTAAAATCTATCAAAGATTTCAACTTTCTTTTCATCACTGATAGGTTCACCTGTATTAGTTACGGAAAGTGTAACTGCCTTTGAATTTTCATAGGCATCAACATCAACTATTCCACCTTTAGCCGTATAGCTCATTGCATTGTCAATTAAGATTTCTGCCAACTTTTGAATATTGCTTTCATCACCAAAATAGTCTGTAACTTCATCAATATTAATATTAAATCTAATACCCTTTTCATACGCAATACTTTCAAATGGCAGTACAACATCAAACAAAGAATCCCCAAAGTTAAAGCTTTTGAAATTCTCTTTACTTATTGTGTTGTCAATCCTAGTAAGTGTCAGCATTTCATTTACAAGGTGATTTAGCTTTTCTGTTTCTTGCTTAATGTACTTTATGCTTTTCTTGTTCTTTACTTCATTTTCTATCAAGTCAGCATTTGCCCTAATAATTGTGATAGGTGTTTTTAGGTCGTGACTGATATTAGCAACAAATATTTTCTGGTTTTTAATTGACTTTTCCGATGGTTTAATCATCCACCTTGATAGGTAGTAAGAAATTATTGTAAATACAATTACTGATAACAAGAAAATAAAGATTGATACAATAAAGAATTGCTTTGAATTTTGCAATGCCTCTTTGTTGTTAACAAAAATATAAACTGTGTTGCCACTTTTTAAGATTCTTACAAGATAAATATAATCGTCAATCGAACCGAATCTTTTTCCACTTTTCTGAAGTTTTTGAGTCATACTGAGAATATCTTTATCGGTAGTTTCTTTAAGACTGTTTGAAAGAACCATTATAGTTTTGTTTTTCAATACAACAGAAGTGCTATAGTCATATTCTTGCCTTTTTATCTTCTGATTATCATTGCCACAAAAAGCCTCTATACCGTAAAAACCAATATCATCTCTAATCATTCTTCTTTGTTGTCTAAAGCTGGAATTTACATTAATTATATTAACGGCAACAAGTATACTGACTAATGTGATAGTGAAGATAATCATTAGCACTATGAAAATTCTTTTTTGTTGTTTATTTTTCATTTATCCCTCCAAAGAATATCCAACACCTCGGATGGAATTAATAGTGCAATTACAGTTAAGTTGCTTTAGCTTTCTTCTGATAAATGAAATATATACCTCAACATTGTTGTATTCGGCATTAGACTCATAACCCCAGATTTTCTCTGTAATTTGTTCCTTAGTCAGTACTTGCCTTTGGTTGTACAGTAACATTTCCAACAGTTGAAGTTCTTTGCCGGAAATTCTGATTGACTTTCCTGTATCTGTGTTTATCATTTTGCAACCTTTTAAATCAAGGGACATATTGTTACAAGTTAGGTTTTGACTTTGCAAGTTATAATTTCTCTTAACAATAGCATTTACCCTCATTATCAGTTCCTTAATTTCAAATGGCTTTGTAAGGTAGTCATCAGCTCCAACTTCAAAGCCCTTAACCTTGTCATCAAGTTCGGACTTTGCAGATAAAATCAAAATAGGTGTATATACCTTTTCATCCTTTAATTTCTTAATAACCTGATAACCGTCCATCTTAGGTAGCATAAGGTCAAGAATAATAATATCGTATATTCCTGTCCTACCGTATTCATAGCCGTCTGAACCATCAAAAACTGCATCAACAATGTAGTTTTCATTTTTTAGTGCAGTTTGTAATGTGTCAGCAAGACTGTAGGAATCCTCTACAATTAATATTCGCATAATGTTCTCCTAATGTAGAAATTTGTAATATCTTAAATAAATTATAAAGTATTTTCAATATTATTTCAAGGAATTGATTTTATAATAAGACCCGTTATGGTGCTAAGTATGCATCAAAATATTAGGGATTTAAGGAATATGATTTATGGAAAACAACTTAGCAGAGGGTTCTGCTACTATTGCTAAAGAGAAAAATTTAGTGTGGCAGAAAACAGACATTTCAAAAGAAATTAGAGAAAAATCACTAAATCAAAAGGCTAGGACAATTTGGTTTACAGGACTTTCAGGTTCAGGTAAATCAACATTAGCTAATGAAGTTGAGAAAAGACTTGTTTCTATGGGTAAACATACAATGTTACTTGACGGTGACAATGTAAGAATGGGTCTTAACAACAACCTAGGATTTAGTGATGAAGATAGGGTAGAGAATATCAGACGGATTGCAGAAACTGCAAAATTGATGAATGACGCAGGGCTTATTGTGCTAACTGCTTTTATCTCACCTTTTAGAAAAGATAGAAGAAATGCTAACAAAATTATCGGTGAAGATTATATCGAAGTTTTTGTAAGTACACCTCTTGAAGAATGTGAAAAAAGGGATATTAAAGGTCTTTATAAAAAGGCAAGAGATGGTGTTATTAAGGAATTTACAGGTATTTCAAGTCCTTATGAAGAACCGGAAAACCCTTCAATTACAGTAGATACTACTAACCGTTCACTTAATGAGTCAGTTGATTTAGTTATGAAGCAACTTGAAAGGTTTTTGTGAGGTGCAGTATGAAAACATTATATATACATATTGGTACTCCCAAAACCGGTACAACATCTATTCAGAACTTTTGTGGATTAAATAGGGAAAAGCTAAAGGAACAAGGTGTTCTGTATCCTATAATGCACTATCATTATGAGAGAAAAAGTGTTAACAGAAACGGTTACTTCTTAACCGGTACAATTAAAGAAAACGGTACTAGAAATAAGGAAAAAGAAAAGCAAGTTTTTAACAGTGAACTGCAGTATATTGTTGATTGCTTTAAGGACTATGACACTATTTTACTTTCTGATGAAAGTATTTGGTGGGCAACTTCTACAAGAAGAAAAGGCTTGTGGAAGGACCTTAAAAAGCATAGTGAACAGCATAACTATCAGATAAAGGTTATTGTGTATCTAAGACGACAAGACCAGTTTATGATGTCACGATATAACCAAAAGCTAAAGACTGACTTTATTGCAAGTACACAGAGCTTTGATGAATACTTTGCCGATATGAATGGTAGATTTAAATGTGTTATGGATTATCGTGAAAGAATTGATAACATAGCAAAAAGTATTTCTAAAAAAAATGTGATTGTAAAAAGATTTGACAGAAATTATTTTTATAACGGTGACCTTAACCAAGACTTTCTGCATATCTTAGGTGTAAAGGTTGATGACAGTTTTCAGCAACTTAACGAAACTGCAAATACAGGTATTTCTGTTCAATCAGGCGAAATCAAGAGAGTACTTAACAGATTAAAGCCAATAACTATGGCTGATAACAATAAACTGATTAAAATATTAAAGGAATGTGAAGAAGTGCTTCCTGAAAGCAATACTTCCCTTATGTCAACAGATGAAGTGAAGGACTTTATGGAACAATTTGTTGACAGTAATGAAAGTATTGTTGATGAATATATCGGTGACGGTAAACCACTTTTTGACTACACATACAAGGAAACAACTGCTTGGGATTATAACGATAAGAATTATAATGAGGAGCTAATTCTCTTTTTCGTAAACACTATTGATAGTGTTTATAAAGAAAATAAACAACTGAAAAAAGAACTTAATAAAATAAATAATCAAATAAAGAACATTAATGAAAAATTAAATAAAGAAAAATCCTACTCAAGAGAAACAAGATATTTACTAAAGCATCCTATTAAATCTTTCTACAACAAAGTTAAAGGTGCTTTAAGGAAAAAGTAATATGAAGTTTTCTGCTTTTTTATTAAATATCTTAAAGATAGGTTGTCTTGGCTTTGGTGGTGGAAGTGCATTAATACCGATTTTTGAAGATGTTTTTGTTGGAGAAAATAAACTTGATACCAAAGAAAATTTCGATAAAGATATTATTGTAGCAAGTCTAACACCGGGTGCTTTGCCCATAGAAATTGCTTCCTCAATAGGTAAAAGAAACTTTGGTAAAAAGGGTATGATTCTTGGTGGAGTTATGATGGCTTTACCGGGAATTATTGCATCACTTTTGCTAATAACCTTGTTGTCAGCTTTGCAAGAAATGATTGCACCTGTAGTAAAGTGTTTGACTGTTGGTGTGTCGGCATTTATTATTTACCTGCTGATAAATTATGTGAAAAGTATTTTTGCAGAGAATAAGACTAAAGGGAAAAGGCGATTTAATCGGTCACTTTTCGTTATGATAGCAGTCTTTGTACTGTCAGGTGGCAAAAGTTTATTTAAGTTACTTGGACTTAAGGGTGACTACATAATCTCCGTATCAACAGTTTACATTCTTTTAACTGCATTTTTCTTAATCATATGTATTAAGGCAACCGGTAACAAAATCTTGCAAACTGTTTCAGTTGTAATTTCAGGTGTTTATCTTTTTGAGCATGGTGGCTTTGACCATAAGTACATATCACAAATTACTGCTACAGTTGATATTATAATGATAGTAATGGTACTTATCTTTGCTTTTAGAAAGTTTAATTTCTTTAAAAGAAATAATATAAAAATCAAAGATACACTTTCTGACTTAGGGTATTGGGTGGTTTTTTTATTTTTAGTAATATGCCCTATAATAATGCTTGACCTACATTCATTTGTATTCGCATTTAGAAGTATTGCTTCTGTACTAATGTCCTTTGGTGGTGGAGATGCCTACCTCGTAATTGCTGATGGGCTTTTTGTTGATGATATGGTCAGTGAAGATACTTTCTACAACAACATTGTTTCAGTAGTAAATATTCTTCCGGGTTCAATCCTTGGTAAAACCTTGTCTTGTGTCGGTTATTACTTTGGTTTGGATTTCTTTGGTAATTACATTGGCAGTATTTTTATGGCTATCGCCGGTGGTGGAATTGCAATCGGTGTTTCTTGTGGAGCTTTCCACATTTTCTATTCACTATATGATGAATTTTCAACTTCAAAGGTTTGCCAAACACTTGGCAACTATATTCGTGCAATTATTGCCGGATTACTTGGAAATGTAATATTGATTCTTTTTAAACAAAGTAAGAATACTGCTATATCATACCAAATACCTATGATTACTGTATTTTTGATTTTGATAGGTTCGGTCATACTGAATCATATTTTGTCGGAAAAGTTTAGGGTTAATAACACAATTATTGTAATTATTGATATTTTAATTTCGTGTTTATTGTTTTGTTTTATATAAAGAAAACCTCCCATCTAACTATTGTTAGGTGAGAGGTTTCTTTCTTTTGTTATTTGATTTTGTAAACTAAAGTACCATTTTCTTTTAAAGAATTATTACTGTAACCGTTTTCAAAGAGAATGTTGTCTACATTTTCTACTTTAATAGGACTGTCACTACAGTTAAATATAACCTTAATGTCCTCATTATCGCTATGCTTTATGTACTCAACAACTCTACTGTTAGGGTTATTAACCTGTTCCATATTAGGTGACTTTGTGGCAATATGGTTGTTCCTTAGGCTGATAATTTCTTTAACCTTGTTTGTAATATCTTTGTATGTACCTTTCTCAATGTCATCCCAAGGCATACACCTTCTACAGTCAGGGTCAAATCCACCAGGTAAGGCAACTTCTGTACCGTAGTAAATACATGGACTACCTTGTATTGTAAATAGAATTGTAAGTAGCTGATAGTAAATATCAAGGTTAAAGTCAACTGAATTAATAAGTCTTAGTGTATCATGAGAGTCATATAGGTTAAACATAGCCCTATTTGTTTGGTCATAATACATATTAAGTCTTCTGTTAATATGCTGAAATAGCTTTTCACTAGGCATATTTTTGTTTAAGAAAAATTCTCTGATACCAAAGGTTAGGGGATAGTTCATAATAGAGTCAAACTCATCACCCATTAACCATTGAATTGAATCATGCCAAATTTCACCGATTAAATAAATGTCAGGTTTAATGGCCTTTAACTCTTTGTGTAGATGCTTTAGGAATGTATGGCTGACTTCATTTGCTACATCAAATCTTATACCGTCAATTTTCCATTCAGTAATCCACTTCTTGCAAATCTTTGTAAAGTAGTCAATAACTTCAGGGTTGTTTGTATTTAGCTTAGGCATATACTTTGTGAAAGCAAAGGAATAGAACTGATTATCTCTAGTGTCACCTGATTTAGTTACAGGAAATTTGTTTACCATATACCAGTCTTTGTACTTTGACTTTTCACCGTTTTTCTGTACATCTTTCCAGAATGGATGGTCACAACCACTATGATTAAATACAGCATCAACCATTACCTTAATGCCATTCTTGTGTGCAAGTTCAACTGTTTCCTTAAAGATTTTGTCATCACCAAAGTGAGGGTCAATTACTTCATAATCATCTGTATTGTACTTGTGGTTTGTTGATGATTTTAGAATAGGGTTAATGTAAATACCGGTAATGCCTAGGTCCTTTAGGTAAGGGATTTTCTCCTTAATACCGTAAATGTCACCACCATAAAAGTCTCCCATACCTACTTTGCCTTTTTGCCACTTTTTGCAATGTTCAGGGTTAATGCTAGGATTGCCGTTGCAAAATCTGTCAGGAAAAATCTGATACCATACTGTGTCTTGTACCCATTTAGGAGTAACATTTACATCACTACTGTTTAGCCAAGGCATTACAAAGTAACTAGGTAGCATAAGACTTTTTAATTCTTCTTTAGAAAAAAGACCATCCTCTAGGAAACATAAACTTTCCTTACTGTCCTCAACAATAAAGTAGTATCTCAGCCTTTTATGTTTAGGTTCAACAACTACATTCCAAATTCTGTTGTGGTCAAGTGTCATATAGGTTTTAATTTCTTCCTTAGTACCTTCCCATACTTCTTGACCACCCATAATACCGGCATCAAATGGATCGCCGTAACAAATATAAACTTTCTCAATATCATCACCGGTAGTCAGTGAAATTTTTAGTCTGTTTTCATCAAGTGCATAACACTGATTGCCGAAACTTCTGTGAAATATATTTCCTCTATTCATAGTTACCTCCATTATAAGTTTCTGTTTTTTAGGTCACTTACAAGTTGAACATAAAATTCTCTTACATCAAAACCCTTAATATTTTCTCTATTAAGGTCAATCATATCGCCGTGAGAAATACCTCTGTTGCCTTTAACGGTTAGTAGAGTATAGTTTTCACCCCAAGGAAATGATTTTATAGAAACCAAACCGTCATTTTTACCATCAAAATATTTAACCAAATGGTAGGAAAGATTAAGTGGGAATTTACCACTTGTAGCTTTGTTAAGTATTGAGCCAAAGCTTTGACAGTAAATATTATCAAGGTGTTCTTCACCAATATCCTCATTAATAGCTTTAACACCACTTGCAGTTAAGTCATTAACCGATGCCATAAAGTCAGGATTTTTGTCACCAAGTTGTCTTAGTGAAGTGTTGTATGTAGTTGCAATTTTGTTTTGAATCGACTTAGGCACTTTAGTCAGTAGGTAGTCGGCAAATTCACAGCCTTTATGTGGTGTGTTGATTGTAGTGAGGGATGCTACCATTTCACCGATATTTTCTTTAGCAATAGCATATCTAACATCAAGACCACCTTTAGAATGAGCAATAATATTTACCTTTTTGCAGTTAGTTTCAGCTACAATAGTTCTGATTCTTTCTGCTAATTCCTTTGCACTGTCTTTTACAGATAAAGCTGATTGATGGTTGCCGTAGTAGACTTTACAACCGTTTTTCTCTAATTCATTAGGAATTCTGCCCCAATAATTAAAGTTCTTAAAATCTCTAAAGAACACACCGTGTACAAACAAAATAGGGTACTTGGTACGGCAAATTTCTTTATCTTTTCTACTTTCATTTAGTAGGTATTTGTTTTCTTCTGTAACAACTTCATCCTTAACAACCTTTACAATTTTGCCCAAAGCAAATAGGTTTGCTATAGGGATTAGCCCACACAAAATGCCGATTACTCTGTGTTTAATCCCAAGTTGAATAGAAAATAAATATACATTTATAATTCCGTTCCAGAATAATATTGAAAGTGTAACAACACATACTAAAACACTATACAGAAAGTCTGTCCAACTTGCCACATTAGGTATCATCCAAATCATAAATACAATATGATAAATTACGGACACTAAACAAGAATAAGCAAATGTTGTTAAGCATATCCTGCCATGGTCACATAGCTTTAACCTTTTAGTATGTACTGTGCTACCTATTAAAGGCATAATGTTTGAATATAAAAAGGTAACAATAGCTACCATAATAAATGAAAACTGTCCACTTTTAATCAGCAAGTAACAGTTAGCAGTAAAAACACTTGCTAAAAAGTAAAAGAATAATTTTAGCTTATCGAATTTCAAAATTTTATTCATTATTTCACATCCTATTAACTCTAATTGTACCAAAAGTTTTTGCAAAATGAAATACTATCATAAAAATTTTGTAGTAATAAATTTGAAAATTTACACATAATAATGATATACACTTTATAGGTGGGGAAATAAAATGATAAAAATAAAAAATTACATTATCAGCCTTATTATAAGTATTGGTATAGGGCAGATTTCAGGGTTCTTAACTAAGAATGCATCCAAAAATTTTTCAAGTAATTTTAATCAGTCAGCACTAACACCACCTGATTGGGTGTTTCCTGTTGTGTGGGTAATACTGTTTTTCTTAATGGGTATTTCTGCAACACTTGTTTATGAGTCAGATTGTAAATATAAAAAGTATGGACTGCTGGTTTATGGTGTGCAGTTAGTATTTAACTTTTTGTGGTCAATGTTTTTCTTTTTAGGGGAACAGTTTGTACTGTCATTTGGTTGGCTGACAATTCTTATCCTTGTGGTGGTGGGAATGATTTTGCTTTTTTATAAATGTAATAAAACTGCAAGTTATCTCCAAATCCCTTATTTGGTGTGGCTGCTTTTCGCCCTATATCTAAATTATATTGTGGTGATTTTGAATTAATAAGTATTAAATAAAATTGTCAGTAATAAAACCATAGACAAATTAGTTTTTTTAATTTTTATTGTACTAATCTGAAAACATTTTAACAAATTAGGGCTTTTCAATTTTGTCTGTGGGTAAAGATTAGTTTGATAAATTGGGTTTTGTGGTGCTAGAACTTGCCTTGTTATGTGGTAGATATTTAGAATTAGTAGAAACCATCCAGCCTTCCTTGTGTAAAGGAAGGG
>NZ_JBBMEY010000019.1:0-39648 GCF_040096285.1 Ruminococcoides intestinihominis
AGGAGGGAAAAACTATAAATTAGATGAATTAATCGGTTATTATCTAATTTATCTACATTACATAATCATCCCCACAAGCCCTAATTTGCAGAAATGATTTATCTTCATATGCAGTAAATTTGAAAACCAAATTTATTTAAATTTATCTAACTAACATTAACCCACAGAAAATTAAAAATTTAATTTACAACTTTCCTTGTATTTTCTATGAAAAAACAGTATAATGGTAATGTGTATATTAGTATATTGGATTTCTATGGAGGAAAATATATGATAAACAAGGGAACGAAAAGACTATTATCACTGGTTGCAATGGTGATAATTATGATTTCTACTACATTAATAACAGTTTCCGGAGACACAGTTAGAGATTATAAGATTCAGGAAATTGGACTGAAAATCAGCCTTCCTGCTTATATGAATGTTATTACAAGAGAAACATCAACTAATGATGAAGTTTATAAAAAGTACGGTACAAGTGGCAAGGATTTAACAGACCTTGATATGTACCTTGTAGCTTATTCTGCAGATGCAACACAGACACTTACTGTTACTGTTACAGAGGATAAGAATAGTAAAAAAGTAAAAAACTACAACACTTTAAGTGAAAGTCAGCTAAACACAATTAAAGATTCTTATCAAAAGAATGATGGTTGTGAAAGTTGTTCTATCGAAAATTACAACAATCTGGTTTATTTCACTTCTATGATTCAGTCAAAAATCAATAACAGTACTGATGCAGAGGTTACTTACTCAATGCAAGGTGATACATTGGTTGACGGTAAGTATTATCATTTTAACTTAGTTTCTGCTGATGGTGCAGTCAGTGATGACGATAAGGACCTTTTAACTTCTGTTCTTGAATCTGCAACATATGATAGTGAGAAAGGCTTTTGGGATGCTAACATTATTACATTTGTTTGTATTGTTGGTGGTGTCTTAGTATTACTGATTATCTTTATCATTATTATTAGTCACAGAAGAAAGAAAAAGTTAAGAAAAAGACTAAGAGAAATTGATGAAGAAATCCATAATAATGACAGAAAGAAAAACAGAGAAAGAGACAGAGCAAGAAAAAATCGCCATACTGCTACAGGTGCAAACAGACCTGATGCTTTCTTTGACGGTGTAGATGGCTATGAAACTTCTGAAAATATGGATAAAATCGAGAGAGATTTAATCCGTGAGGCTCATAGAAATGTTGAGAACCTAACTGAAGAACCAAAGAACACTAGTACGGATAAAGTGGATTATAGTGATTTCTTTGAAGAATATGAGAATACTAAAAATAACAGAACTAGCCAAAGACCTCCTAGAAGAGATAATTCTAGAAGAAACAAGAAGAATAAACGCTCTAAGGGTAGTTCCAGAAGAAAATTTTAAGGGTGATTTTTATTAACAGATTGATTATCGAGAATGTTCGTATCATTTCTCCGGAAGAACAAAGAGATGAGGTTACTAACCTATACATTAATGATGGTAGAATAGCAGAGCCATTTAGAAAAACAGAACAAGACACAGTAATTGACGGTACAGGTCTTGTGGCAATGCCGGGTCTTGTTGACCTACATGTTCATCTTCGTGATCCCGGTCAAGAAGAAAAGGAAGATATTATTACCGGTACTAATGCAGCAGCAGCCGGTGGTGTTACCAGCTTACTATGTATGCCAAACACTAACCCAACAATTGATAATGCCGGTGTAATCAGCTACATTAAAGAAAAAGCAAAGAACTGTAAGTCAAGAGTTTATATTGCCGGTTCAATTACAATGGGTCTTGAGGGTAAAGAACCTACTGACCTAAAAGCACTTAGAAAAGCCGGTGCTATCGGTCTTTCTGATGACGGCAGACCTGTACTTGACCCTGAAATTATGGCAGAAGCTATGAAGAAAGCTCCTGAACTTGGTATGACAGTTGTTGCTCATTGTGAAGACCTTGAACTTGCTGACGGTGGCAAGATTAATAAAGGCAAAATGTCCGAAAAGCTAGGCATTAAGGGTATTCCTGCCGAAGCTGAGGATAAAGGTACAAAGAGAGAAATTAACTTAGCTAAAGAGAATAATGTACCGGTTCATATTTGTCATGTAAGTACAAAGACTTCTGTACAAATGATTAGAGAGGCTAAGGAAGATGGTGTTAAAGTTACTGCCGAAACTGCACCACATTACTTTACTTTAACAGAAGATGTTCTTGAGAAAAGGGATGCCGACTACAGAATGAACCCACCTCTAAGAACAGAAGAAGATAGATTAGCAATTATAGAAGGTCTTGCTGACGGTACACTTGATTGTATTGCAACAGACCATGCACCTCATACAGAAGAGGATAAAAAAGATTTTGAAAAAGCACCTAATGGTTCTATCGGTATGGAAACTTCATTAGCAGCAGCACTAACTGTGCTATACCATAATGGAGACTTTTCTCTACTTGATATTGCAAAATTAATGAGTACAACACCTGCAAAAATCCTAAAAATCAATGCCGGTTCTCTAAAGACAGGTGCTTTGGCTGATATTGCTCTTGTAGATGTTGATAAGGAATGGATTGTTGACAGAGATAAGCTACATGGCAAAAGCAAGAATACACCTTTCAAAGGTATGAAAATGAAAGGTAAGGTTGTAAAGACTATCTTTGAAGGCAAGGTAGTTTTTGAAGAAGACTAATTGAATAATTAGTTTCATATAAATTAGTTATTAATAAGTTTAAAATATATAAAAAGGAGTAAAAAAATGGGTAATGGACTTACTTACAAAGAAGAATTTATTAAATTTATGGTAAATGGTGGTATTCTTCGTTTCGGGGAATTCACTCTAAAGAGTGGTAGATTGTCGCCATATTTCATCAATACAGGCAACTACAAGTCTGGCTCTCAGATTTCCAAACTTGGTGAATTCTATGCTGAATGTATTATGGATAACAACATTAAGGGTGACGCTATCTTTGGTCCAGCCTATAAGGGTATTCCTCTTGCAATTGCAACAGGCATTATCCTTAACAACAAATTCGGTGTTGATATGAACTATTGCTTTGATAGAAAAGAAGTCAAGGATCACGGTGAAGGTGGTATGATTATCGGCTATCAGTTCGGCGAAAATGATACACTTGTATTTGTTGATGATGTTATTACTTCCGGTAAAGCACTAAGAGAGTCAATGGAAAAAATCAAGGGTATCTGTAACGCAAATGTTAAGGATATGGTTATTTCTGTTGATAGAATGGAAATAGGTAAGGGTGGCAAGAAGTCTGCCGTTCAAGAAGTGGAAGAAGAATTTGGTATCAAAGTTCACTCTGTAGTTACAATGGACGATATTATTAAAGCTATTGAAGATGGTGTTGTTGAAGGTAAAGAACACCTAGACGCTATGAAGAAGTACAGAGAAACTTATGGTGTTTAAGAAGGAGAATTTATTATGTCATTTGATAGATTAATTGAGAAAATTGTAGAAAAGCAAAACCCAACTGTTGCAGGTCTTGACCCTAAGCTGGCTTACATTCCTGAATATATTAAGGAAGAGTCATTCAAAAAGTATGGCAAGACACTTGAGGGTGCTGCTGATGCTATTCTTACATATAACAAAGGCTTAATTGATGAACTTTATGATATTGTTCCGGCAGTAAAGCCACAATGTGCATATTATGAAATGTACGGTTGGTACGGTGTAAGAGCTTTGGCAGAAACTATTAAGTATGCTAAGTCAAAGGGTATGTTTGTTATTACAGACGGTAAGAGAAACGATATTGGTACAACTATGGAAGCATATGCTGTTGCTCACCTTGGTGAAACTGATATTGACGGTGAAAAGGAAGAAGCTTTTGGTGGCGATGCATTAACAGTAAACGGCTACCTAGGTTCTGACGGTATTAACCCTCTAATAACAATTTGTGAAGAAAAGGATAAAGGCATCTTTGTTCTAGTTAAAACATCTAACCCATCATCAGGTGAATTACAGAACCTTGAATTTAGAGGTGAAGAAACAGTTTACCTACATATGGGCAGAATGTGCGAAGATTGGGGCAAAAAGGTAGTTGGCAAGTACGGTTACAGTGGTGTAGGCGCAGTTGTAGGTGCAACATATCCTGAAATGCTAACTGAACTAAGAGGCGAACTTCCTAAGACATTCTTCCTAGTACCTGGTTACGGTGCTCAGGGTGGTGGTGCTAATGACTGTAAGGGTGCATTTGACCAAAACGGTATTGGTGCTATTGTTAACTCATCAAGAGGCATTATGTGTGCATGGCAGAAGATTGAAGGTCTTGATGAAAAGGATTACGCTAAGGCTGCAAGACAGGAAGCTATCCGTATGAGAGATGACCTAAAGTCTGTTATTGGTGAAATGAAGTTAAAGTAATTTTTACAGGTTAACCTTGTTCACAAAAAGTTTACTGTTGTATAATGGTTTATACATTATGTAAAAAGTTAATTTGTTGACTTTAAGATGTTAAAGTAATATAATTTTATTAGTGATTTATGAGTATAATCGACTTAACTGTCGGTTTGAAATATTTTGATATTAGATAAGGAGATTTTTAAAATGTCAAGAGTCTATAATTTTTCAGCAGGTCCATCAATGTTACCTGAACCGGTTTTAAAGAAAGCAGCAGATGAAATGCTAGATTATCAGGGTTGTGGTCAGTCCGTAATGGAAATGTCACACAGAAGTAAGCAGTTTGATGGTATCATCAAGGATTGCGAAGCATTACTAAGAGAAGTAATGAATATTCCTGATAACTACAAGGTTCTATTCCTACAGGGTGGTTGTTCTTCACAGTTTGCTATGGTTCCAATGAACCTAATGAACAAGAACCACAAGGCTGACTATGTTATCACAGGTCAGTGGGCTAAGAAAGCTGCTAAAGAAGCTGCTAGATATGGTGAAGTTAATATTGTTGCATCTTCCGAAGACAAGACTTTCACATATATTCCTAAGCTAGACAAATCAACATTCTCTAAGGATGCTGACTATTTCTATATTTGTATGAACAATACAATTTACGGTACTGTTTATCACGAACTACCTGACACAGGTGATATTCCACTTGTAGCTGATATTTCTTCTTGTATTATGAGTGAACCAATTGATGTTAGCAAGTTTGGTTGCCTAATTGCAGGTGCTCAGAAGAACCTTGCTCCTGCAGGTCTAACAATCGTTATTATTCGTGAAGACCTAATCGGCAATGCTATGGATATTACTCCAACAATGTTTAACTACAAGACTCATGCAGATGCAAATTCTCTATTCAATACACCTCCATGCTGGACAATTTATGTTGCAAAGCTAGTTCTTGAATGGATTAAGAACGAAGTTGGTGGCCTAGATAAGATGAAAGAACTTAACGAAAAGAAAGCTAAGGTTCTTTATGACTTCCTAGATAACTCAAAGCTATTTAAGGGTACAGTAGTTAAGGAAGACAGAAGCCTTATGAATGTTCCTTTCGTTACAGGTGACAAGGATATGGATGCTAAGTTTGTTGAAGAAGCAACTAAAGCAGGTTTCGTTAACATTAAGGGTCACCGTACAGTTGGTGGTATGAGAGCTTCTATCTACAATGCTATGCCATATGAAGGCGTTGAAAAGCTAGTAGAATTTATGAAGAAGTTTGAAGAAGAAAACGCTTAATCAAATCTATTTATTGTGAGGAGAATTACTGATGTACAATGTACTAACTTTAAATAAAATCGCTAAGTGTGGTACAGACATTCTTGGCGATAACTATAAAGTTTCTGATAATGAAACAAATCCTGTTGCTGTTCTTGTTCGTTCAGCATCAATGCACGAAATGGAAATGCCTGAGAGCCTGCTTGCTATTGCAAGAGCAGGTGCAGGTGTTAACAACATTCCTATTAAGGATTGTGCAGAAAAGGGTATCGTAGTATTTAACTCACCGGGTGCTAATGCTAACGCAGTTAAGGAACTTGTTGTTGCAGGTCTGTTAATGTCATCAAGAAAGATTGTTAACGGTATTGAATGGGCTAAGACTCTAAAAGGCAACGGCGATCAGGTTGGCAAAATGGTTGAAAAAGGTAAGTCAAACTTTGCCGGTCCTGAAATTATGGGCAAAACACTGGGTGTTATCGGTCTTGGTGCTATCGGTATCAAGGTTGCAAATGTAGCTTCAGCTTTAGGTATGAAGGTTGTTGGTTGCGACCCATTCCTAAATGAAGCTAATAAGGCTAAGTTAGTTGACTGCAAGATTGTTGAAACTAACGATGAAGTTTATGCAGAAGCTGACTATATCACAGTTCATGTTCCTCTAAATGACAGTACTCGTGGTATGATTAATAAAGAAACAATCAGTAAGATGAAGGACGGTGTAAGAGTTCTTAACTACAGCCGTGACGGTCTTGTAAATTCAACAGATATTCTTGATGCACTAAAGAGTGACAAGATGAGTGCTTATGTAACTGACTTTGCTACTGATGATATTCTTGGTGAAGATGGTGTTATTGCAATGCCTCACCTAGGTGCTTCAACTCCTGAAAGTGAAGACAACTGTGCTGTTATGGCTGCAACAGAAGTTAAGGATTACCTAGAAAACGGTAATATTGTAAACTCTGTAAACCTACCTTGCCTATCAAAGGATAAGACAGGTGGCACAAGAGTATGTGTAATCGCTAAAGCTGATGCTGATACAGATGCTATTGTAAAGGCAACAGGTTCTGATGACTTTGCAACTGCTACAAGAGGTGACTTTAGCTACACAATTATTGATAATGCTACAAACACAGATGTTAATGTTGATGGTGTTATCAAGGTAAGAAGTTTGTAATTTTTAGATTAATATTATTAAAAGGAGGCCAAAACAATGAGAAGAGTGGTTTCAATACTTTTAGCAGTTCTAATGCTAACTGCTATGGGTACAGTGGCAGTTACATCAGCAAGTGCTGAAGAAACTGCAACAGTTAACGGTGTAGTTGCTAATGTTGGCGACACAGTTACTATTGATTACTTCGTAAAGTCCGACTGTATTTGGGAAGATTTCCAGGGCCATGTAACATATGATTATGACGGACTACAGCTTGAAAGCTTTGAAATGCCGGATGTAAAAACAGGTATTATGACTAACACTCTTAACAAAGGTTTAGTATATTATACAGGTGTTGACATTAACAGTAACTACAAGTTCTATAACGAAGTAAACTTCTACAGAATTAAGTTTACAGTTCGTCAGACCGGTAACTATGTAGTTAATAATGTTTGGGTAGTTGCTGACGGTAACAATGTTGATATGATTGTTGATGATGGCGTTATTCTTAACCCAGCAAGACTAATCACTCGTGAAGTTGTTACAGCTACTCCAAAGCCAACAGAAACAACAACTACTACAACTGTTCCAAAGACATCAAACAATACTGAGCCATCTTCAACTACTCCAACAGTTACATCTTCAACACCATCACCATCAACTCCTGTTGCAGTAAGTGGTGTTGCACTAAATAAGAAAGTTGCTACAGTTAATGTTGGCAAGAATGTTACAGTAAAAGCTACAGTAACTCCTGCAAATGCAGATAATAAGACTCTAGCTTGGACATCTTCTAACACAAAGATTGCTACTGTATCAAACGGTGTAGTTAAGGGTGTTAAGGCAGGTAGAGTTATAATTACTGCTAAGACAATTGATGGTTCAAACATTTCTGCAAAATGTACAGTAACAGTTAAGCAACCTGTAACAAGAATTTCTCTATCAAAGAAAGCAACAATGTATACAGGTAAGAAATTAACTCTTAAGACTAAGGTTAACCCGGCTAATGCTTCTAACAAGGCATTAACATGGAAATCATCTAACACTAAGATTGCTAAGGTTGCTTCTAACGGTGTAGTTACAGGCGTTAAGGCAGGTACAGTTAAGATTACTGCAACTGCAAAGGACGGTAGCAGAAAGTCTGCAACATGTACAGTAACAGTTCGTCAGTCAGTATCTAAGATTACTCTAAGCAAGACAAATGTTGTTCTTCCTAAGAAAGGTTCTTCTTACAAAGTAAGAGTAACAGTTGCTCCTAAGAACGCTTACAATAAGAATGTTGCAGTTAAGTCTGCTAAAACAAAGGTTGCTAAGGTTTCTGCTTCAACAGTTAAGTCCGGTAAGACAGTTAAGATTACTGCTGTAAAGAAGGGTAAAACTAAGGTTGTATTTACTGCTAAAGACGGTAGCAAGAAGTCTGCTACTTGTAAGGTAACAGTTAAAAAATAATAATAATTAATCTAAAAAATAATTAGCTAAAAGCCCTATTCATTGCGAATAGGGCTTTGTTTTGTAATTAATTAGCTATTAAGGATTGTGTCAGCATCAAGAATACCAAGGTCGATTTTCCATTTTAAAATTCTCTTTACAGAGTCATTAATTTGGTTAATAGGTATTTCATTATTTTTAACGGCTTTTAATACGGCAGGATACTGAGTGTCAACTGATGAACAACATAATAGGTCATTACCTGCTTTTGTAGCAATAACTGCTGCTGATTCATCACCGGTAAACTGGGTAATTGCATCCATTATTAAATCATCAGTCATTATAACACCATTGAAATTAAGCTGATTTCTAATAATCTTGTGTACATTCTCTGATAGAGAAGCAGGGTAATTTTTGTCAATACAATTAACTATATTGTGAGAAACAAGTATACAATCTGCACCGGCATTTATTCCGGTAATAAATGGCTTAAAATCTTTTTCGGTGAATTCAGAATAATCTCTGTTGTCATATGCGATGCCTGTGTGGGTATCTACATTGTTTCCGTAACCCGGAAAGTGTTTTAGTACAGTACCTAGGTGGTACTCTTTTGAAGTACTTACAACTGTACTGACAAATTTATCAACATCATCAACATTGTCACTGAATGAACGGTCATACATGAATCCATTTGTATCAGAAGTAATATCGCAATCAGGTGCCATATTTACATTAATTCCAAGGGAAAGTAAAAGTTTAGCCTTTTCTTCAGCATCATTAATAATACCGTCCCATCCACCATTTGCAAAAGTATCTTTAGGTGAAAGAAAAGGGTTTTCCCTAAGTTCAAGGTTGCTACTGACTCTTACAACAGTCCCGCCTTCTTCATCAACACCGATAAGTAGTGGTATTTTAGCCTCATCCTGATATGATTGAATAGTACTTTTTACTTCTTCCTTAGTTTTATTTTCAAAGTCTTTTCCAAAAAGAATATATCCACCAATGTGATATTGATTGATTTGTTCAAGTCCATTAGTGTTGGGACATCTAACATAAAACATTTGCCCTACCTTTTCTTCGGTAGTCATTTTGCTGATGTAATTATCTAAACTGTTATCCAAAGTTTCTTCTATATTAGTGGTAGGTTCAACTGTTGTTGTGGTAGGTTCTGTTGAGAATGTTGTAGTTTCACTTGTTGATACGGTAGTAGAACTACTGCTATTGCTTTTCTTTTGTGTACCACAACTTGAAAATAAAAGTACTAGCACAATACACAACACAGAAGTGATTTTTTTGCTATTTATTTTTTTCATTACTATGCTCCTTTCGGTTAAACCTATTATATATCATAATAAAATATATTAACAGTAAAAATAAGAGAGAAAAAATATATTATATAAGTTCTTTTTTGTACACAATGTTAAATATAATTAATATGAAATAGTGGTTTTATTGTTCAAAATACAATGTATAAATTTATGCAATTTATACATTTCATTGGTTAAAATATACAATTACAATTAGTTTATGTTGTTAATAAAATCGAAAATAATATTAAATCATTAAAAAATATTGTATATTTTGAACAAGGGTGTTATAATGTAACTGTAATCAAAAGAGATTAATGCTTACACATTTAATTAAGGAGATTTAATCCAATGAGAAATTATGATTCCAAACATATTCTCAATATTGCATTAGCCGGTCACAAAGGTTCAGGTAAAACCTCTGTTGCCGAAAGTATGCTATATTTGACAGGAAATGTTTCAAGACTCGGGAAAATTGAAGAAGGAAACACTTCTCTGGATTATGACCCAGAAGAAGTTAAGAGAAAATCTTCTGTTCTTACTGCTGTTGCTCCGGTTGAATGGAAAAATACAAAGATTAATCTTATCGATACACCCGGACTATTTGATTTTGCCGGTGGTATCGCAGAAGGTATGAGAGCTGCAGAAAGTGTGCTAGTTGTCGTATCCGGCAAGGATGGAGTCGATGTAGGAACCGAAAAAGTAGTTAATATGGCTACTGAGATGGGCAAAACAAAGATGTTCTTTGTTAATGGGCTTTGTGATGAAAGTGCTAGATTTTATAGAGTGTTTGAAGATTTAAAGACAGTATTTGGCCCGGCAGTTTGTCCTGTTGTTGTTCCTTACATTAACGACGGTAAGGCTGAAGTATATGTAAACCTTTTTGAATATAGAGCCTATAAGTACTCTGAGGGGGGCAAGGTTGAACCAACCGATATGCCTGACTTAGGTACTAGATTTGATGGTCTTAGAGAGGCTATCAAAGAGGCTGTTGCAGAAACATCAGAAGAACTACTGGAGAAATTTATTGAAGGGGAAGAATTTACCCCGGAAGAAATTATACTAGGTGTTTCACAAGGTGTTAGAGAAGGTACAATTATACCTGTATTTTGTGGTGATGCACATAATACATATGGTATTGATCAGTTATTAAATTCACTGGTTTGGCTTGCTCCAAAAGCGGAGTCAGGTACAGAAATCGGCTCAGATGTTAATGGGGAGCCTGTAGAAGTTACAGTTAATTCTGACGGCGTACCAACTGCAATAGTGTTTAAAACCGTTATTGACCCATTTGTGGGGAAATTAAGTTATATAAAAGTTCTTAGTGGTAAAATTTCTACTGACACACCTCTTGTAAATATGAGGACCGGTGCAAATGAAAGAGTTACCAAGGTTCTTACTGTAAAAGGTAAAAAACAGGAAGATACACCATTCATCTCAGCAGGTGATATCGGTGCAATACCTAAACTTTCAGATACTTTATCAGGTGACACACTTTGTTCACCACTTAGAAAAGTAACTCTTGATGGTATTGATTATCCTGTAGCTAACCTTTCTATGGCAGTATATGCTGACAGTAAGGATGACGAAGAAAAAATTACTCAGGGTATTCTTAAATTAATGGAAGAAGACCCAACTATTAAATATGTACACAATCACGAAACTCACGAAAGAGTTGTTACAGGTTTAGGTGAACAACAACTTGATGTTATTGTTAGTAAACTAAAGTCAAAGTACAACATTGATGTTAAGTTGAAGAAGCCAAAGGTAGCCTATAGAGAAACAATTCGTGGTACTGTTAAGGTACAAGGTCGTCACAAGAAACAAAGTGGTGGTCACGGTCAGTTTGGTGATGTGTGGATTGAGTTCTCTCCTAGTGACAGTGATGGACTGGAATTTACACAAACAGTTGTTGGTGGTTCTGTTCCAAAGGGATTTTTCCCGGCTGTTGAAAAAGGACTACAGGACTCAATGAAAAAAGGCCCACTGGCCGGTTATCCGGTTGTTGGGGTAAAAGCTAACTTGTATGATGGTAGCTACCATCCTGTTGACTCATCTGAAATGTCATTTAAAATGGCAGCATCAATTGCTTTTAAGAATGGCATTACACAAGCTAAACCTACTTTACTTGAACCAATCGGTTCATTAAAGGTAACTGTTCCGGAAACACATACCGGTGACATTATGGGTGAAGTTACAAAAAGACGAGGCAGAGTTATTGGTATGGACTCAACACCTAATGGTATGCAGGTGATTGAAGCAGAAGTTCCAATGGCTGAGATGGGTGACTTCAATACCTTTATTAAACAGGTTACGCAGGGCAGAGGTAGCTTTACTCTTGACTTTGCAAGATATGAAGATGCACCTGCTAATGTAGCCGAAAAGGTTATTGCAGATTCAAAAGAATAATGCAAGTTGCTTAATATGTTTGTTATAGGGTAACACCTATTTCAATATAAATTTTGTTCTCCATTTCTTGAGAATTTATTAATTCTCTATTCTCTTTCTTCCATGGAAAGGACCACATTTGTGGTCCTTTCCTCATATAACAAAGAAATTGTATAATTATAAATGTGCGAACAGAATTATTTAAATGTATATAAGAAATAGAATGGTAAATTGAGGAATGGGTGTACCGGTAATGAAAAAAGTAATGAAAAGTATTTCGCTATTTTTATGTGCTATGATTTTTGCAACATCATTGCCTGTACTTTTTGCAGAAACTGAAAGTGCTAGTGCAGCCACTACCACTATGGTAAACGAAAAGGTAAGAGGGAAGGTGCTTTATAGCTATAGCTACAAAGTGCTAACATTAATTAACAAGGAAAGAAAGAAAAGAAAACTTTCTCAACTAAAAATGACAAGAGGACTTATCAGTGTAGCTAATAGAAGAACTGCTGAAATTTCTTTGTATTATGCACATAGTCGTCCTAACGGTGCGAAAAACCCATTTAAAATGTACAAGTGGAAACACTATGTTGGTGAAAATATAGCTTTAAACCAGCAAACTCCTGAGCAGGTTGTTAAATGTTGGATGAATAGTCCGGCCCATAGAAAGAACATTTTAAATAAAAAATTCAATAGCGTTGGTATTGGCTGTTTTAAAGTAAACGGTTATATTTATTGGGAACAGTTCTTTGTTGATAATAAGGCAAGTAGAAACGCTGCTCAAAAATCTAATGCATATGTTACATATACAGTAGCTATGAAAACTTCAAATGTTAAGTTGCGTTCTAGTGTAAAGTCAGTTTGGTTTGATGACTTCTATACAAGAAGAATCACTACATATCAGTTTAATAAAAGAGTTGATAACTATGACTTTTTAACTAATCTAGATAACAGTTGTATTCAGTACAAATCAGCTAATAGAAATATTGCTAAGATAAATTCAAAGGGTGTAGTCTTACCGGTAGCTAATGGTAAAACTACAATTACTGCAAATCTAAAAGGTTATCCTAGCAAAAAGGTAACTTGGACGGTTATTGTAGATGTTGAAGAAATGTAGTGAAATTAAAATTTAATTGCTTATTTAATAAGTTAAAGTCTTATACATAAGATTTATTTCCTGAAGGGTTGCTCCTGGTGTGTTGGTGGAGCAACCCTTTCGTCTTGCTATTAAGTTTTTATCAATGTGTCAATATTATGTGGAAAACATTTCTAAATAATATTAGATGACAGATTTTTACTCTTATGATATAATGAAAAAGTAAATGAGTATTATTTAATTTTGTATTCGTTATTTACTGATATATGATTTGTTTTACAGCATATGAATTATATAGGTAGGTGAAAAATGATATTACAAGGTTTAATAATTATTTTAATTCCATTTTTGGGAACATCCCTTGGTTCGGCATTGGTGTTGTTTTCTAAAAATCAGTTAAATCCCAAATTGCAAAAGTTTATGCTTGGTTTTGCCTCGGGAATAATGATTGCTGCATCTGTGTGGTCACTGTTAATTCCATCAATGGAACTTGCTGAGGAAAAGGGAATGGTAAAGTATATTCCGGCAAGTGTTGGATTCTTGTTAGGTATAGGATTTTTATTGTTGCTGGATAGTGTAATTCCTCATCTTCATTTGGACAGTAATCAACCTGAAGGTGTAAAGTCCAGCCTTTCAAAAAGTACAATGCTTGTACTTGCAGTTACTCTACATAATATTCCTGAGGGAATGGCAGTGGGCATTACTTTTGCAAGTGCAATGATGAATGACACAAGTATTTCAGTAGCAGGTGCTTTTTCTTTGGCAGTAGGTATCGCAATTCAAAATTTTCCTGAAGGTGCAATAATTTCTTTACCACTAAAGGATAGAGGAATGAAAAAGGGAAAGTCATTTGTTATGGGTGTGCTTTCCGGTGTAGTTGAGCCTATCGGTGCAGTACTTACATTAGTTTTTGCAAGTATGATAAGTTCTATATTGCCATACTTTTTGTCTTTTGCTGCCGGTGCAATGATTTATGTTGTAACTGAGGAGCTTATTCCTGAGTCACAACAAGGTAAACATTCTAATATTGGTACAATCGGTGTAGCAGTAGGTTTTGTTGTAATGATGATGCTTGACTCAGCCTTTGGATAATTTCTAAATTTAAAACCACTAAACTATAGGTAATCTGCCTTTGGTTTAGTGGTTTTTGTTTTGTTTGCATTATTTAAAATTTGTGAATATAGATTGAAAAATAAAATTAAAACAAAAAATTGAAAAATCCCTTGACATTTTGAAAATAAATGATATATAATAAATGTAGTTAGCAGAGGCTAACTAAAAGAAATATTACAGACAATCTATGTATTTTTACTTAACTTTTTTCTTTGATTTGTTTGAGTTTCCGAAAGGGAGTGCTTACCTTTCGGAAGATTGTCTGTCTTAGGAGAGTGTTAAATGAATAATTTAGAAATTACTAAAGTTGTAGGTAGAGAAATCCTTGATTCAAGAGGTAATCCTACAGTTGAAGCAGAGGTAACTCTTGCTGATGGTACAGTTGCCAGAGGTACTGCTCCAAGTGGTGCATCTACCGGTGAATTTGAGGCTTTGGAACTAAGAGATGGTGACAAGTCAAGATACCTAGGTAAAGGTGTTTTGAAAGCAGTAGAAAATATTAACACTATTATTCAGGATACAGTAAAAGGTCTTGATGCATCAGATATTTATGCAGTTGATAAGGCTATGATTACTGCTGATGGTACAAAGGATAAGTCAAAGTTAGGTGCTAATGCTATTCTTGCAGTTTCTATTGCAACTTCCAGAGCAGCAGCAACTTCACTTGGTGTTCCACTATATAAATTCCTAGGTGGTATTTCCGGTAACAGATTACCTGTTCCTATGATGAATATTCTAAATGGTGGTGCTCATGCAGCAAACACAGTTGATGTTCAGGAATTTATGATTATGCCTGTTGGTGCTACTTCATTTAGAGAGGCACTTAGATGGTGTGCAGAAGTATTCCACGCATTAGCTTCACTTCTAAAGTCAAAGGGCCTTGCAACTTCTGTTGGTGATGAAGGTGGTTTTGCTCCTAACCTTGCAAGTGACGAAGAGGCTATTCAGTACATTCTTCAAGCTGTTGAAAATGCAGGTTATGAACCTAAGAAAGACTTTATGATTGCTATGGATGCAGCATCTTCTGAATGGAAAGGCGAAAAGAAAGGTGAATATGTTCTTCCTAAGTCAGGTCAGAAGTTTACTTCAAGAGAACTTATTGACCATTGGAAAAATCTAATTGAGAAGTATCCTATTGTTTCTATTGAAGATGCACTTGATGAAGAGGACTGGGAAGGTTGGCAGGTTCTTACTAAAGAACTTGGTGATAAAGTTCAGCTTGTTGGTGATGACCTATTTGTTACAAATACAGAAAGATTATCAAAGGGCATTGAAATGGGTTGTGGTAACTCAATCCTAATTAAGCTAAACCAGATTGGTTCTGTATCTGAAACACTAGAGGCTATTAAGATGGCTCATAAGGCAGGTTATACTGCTATTTCTTCTCATCGTTCCGGTGAAACTGTTGATACAACAATTGCCGACCTAGCAGTTGCACTAAATACTTGTCAGATTAAGACAGGTGCACCGTCTCGTTCAGAAAGAGTGGCAAAGTACAATCAACTTCTTAGAATTGAAGAAGAACTAGGGGATAGTGCTGTATATCCTCAGATGAAAGCGTTTAATATTAAATAAATTTTTTATACTCATTTACATATCATATATTATAAAATAACGAATTTTGGGAGCATACAGTTGTGTATGCTCCTTATTATTTTGTTTTTAGGCAGTTAGAATTGTTAGATAATGTTAAAATTTGTCTATTAAATTCAAATAATTACTAAAGATTAACACGAAAATCGGCAATATTTTCAATTGTGATTAATATACTTTAATGATATAATAATAATGTATTAATAGATAGTGGGGGTCTAGATTTGATAATTGATTTTCACTCACATTTTTTGCCTTGTATTGATGATGGCAGTAAAAGTACAGAAATGTCACTTGAAATGCTAAAGAAAATGAAAGGGCAAAATGTTGATACTGTTGTAGCAACTCCTCATTTTTATGCTGATGAAAATAGAATTGATGAGTTCCTTAGTGATAGGGAAAATGCTTATAATAGCATAAAGAATGAAATAAATAATATCGGCATCAATGTTAAGCTAGGTGCTGAGGTTACTTATTTTCAGGGGATAAGCAAAGCAGATGAAATTAAAAAGTTAACTACCGAAGGTACTTCAATTTTGCTTTTGGAACTTCCTTTTGATAAATGGGATAATAGTATTATTGAAGAAGTGGATTATTTAATAAATAAGAGAAAGTTTGCTGTTTTGTTAGCTCATTTAGACAGATATATTAGTATTTCTGAAAATAAAAAATATATCAAAAAGCTAGTAAAAATGCCACTTGTAGTGCAAATAAACGCAGGTAGTATTCTTGACAGTAAAAGAAAAAAGAAAACATATTCTTTAATCAAGAAATGTGATAAGATAGTTTTAGGTAGTGATTGCCACAACCTAACTTCTAGAAAGCCTAATCTTTTAGATTGCAGAAATATACTTTTTGATGATTTAGGAGAAAAGGTTATTTCTAATATAGATATATTCAGTGAAGAATTTTTGTTTAATGGAGGAAAGTAGAATGTCAAAGAAATTAGCTTATATTATTAGTGCAGCAGTATTTGTTGTACTATGTGGATTGATTGTTTGTGAAAAATTATTTCCGGAGGTGGGCTCTAGTCTATTTGGTGGACTACTAGGTTAAAATGAGTACATATAAGGATAATAAAAAACTAAAGAAAAATTTATTGATTGTAGGAATTATTCTGGTAATTGGTGTTTGCTTTGGTGTTGGAATGTACTTTTTACTTGATGCAAAAGAACCTGTAAAGCTAACAAGTAAAGGTACTGAGTCTAGTGAGATTGTAAAAATCGGTAATGTAAAATGTACACCAAAGAAAGATATTAAAACATATCTATTTATGGGTGTTGACCAAAGAGGCGAACTGACTAAAATTAAAAAGTACAATGGTACAGGTCAATGTGATGTATTAAAGGTTCTTGTGCTTGATGACAAAAATAAAACTTACAAAACACTGACTATTAATCGTGACACTATGGTTGATATGCTTGTATATAATGAAAATGGTGAGTCTATTGGCGAAATGAACGGTCAAATTGCTTTAGCTCATGCTAATGGTGATGTTGCTGATTTCGGTAGTAAGGTTACTAAGGAAGTTGTATCTAAGTTTTTAAACAGACAAGTAATTGACGGTTATATAGCATTAAATATGGATTCTATTAAGGTATTGAACCACCTTGCCGATGGTGTTACTGTAAAGATTACAGATGACTTTTCTAAGTCAGATAAAACACTTAAGAAAGGCGAAACTGTTAAGCTAAATGACAACCAGGCTTATCATTATGTACACGACAGAAAAAATGTTGCCGATGGTACTAATGAAAACCGAATGGCTCGTCAAGAGATATATCTAAATGAACTAAAATTTACTTATATGGATAAGTTCAATAAAAGTAATAAGTTTGTTGAAACTGTTTACAAAGAAGTAGAAAAGTATATGAATACAGATATGTCACTAAGTAAAATGTCAAAGGTTGCATTAAAACTTTCTAAATATAAAGAAGTTGAAGGTCCTACTTTAGAGGGTACAAGCAAGATGGGTGACTTTGGTTTTATGGAATTTAGAGTTGATAAGAATAGTCTAAACAATGCAATAATTGATTTATTCTATGATAAAGTTGAAAAATAATCGGTACAATGTGCTTGAAGGGAGATAAAAATGAATTTGGAGAATAAGGAAAATACTTCTCTTGAAAATGTGGGAAATACAAAAGCATTAAACCCAAAGTCTTTACTTGCTTTTGAAGAGGAAGAAACAAAAGAAACTGAAATTGATTTAGTCGATATGTTCTTTGCACTATTTGATAAGATACATATTATTATTTTGTGTACACTTGTAGGTGCATTACTACTAAATGCTTTTTCATATTTCTTTATTAGGCCAACATATCAGTCAACATCTAAGATTTATGTTGTTTCAGCATCAAAAGATTCTGTAATTGATTTTTCAGATATTAATGTTGGTACTTCTCTTACTCTTGACTATGAACAGTTGATTCTTAGTTATCCTGTACTTAGCAAGGTAAGTGACAGTCTAAGCCTTAATTATACAATGAAAGACTTGCAGTCAATGATTGCTATTGAAAATCCCAGTGATACAAGAATTTTGAACATAACTGTTACTTCAACTGATCCTAAGGAAGCAATGGATATTGCCAATAAGGTTATGGATATTTCTATTGATTACTTACCTGATACTATGGGTTCAAATGCTCCTAATGTAGCTGAAAGAGCAAGATTGGCTGACCAAAAGTCAGGTCCAAGTTACACTAAATATACTATGATTGGTGCAGCTGTTGGTCTTATCCTTTCATGTGCAGTGATTATTGCCAGATACCTAATGGATGATACAATTCATTCTGCTGAAGATATGGAAAAATACTTTGGAGTTGCACCACTTTCAGTTATTCCGGAAAACGAATCACTTGATGATGGTGCAGAAGAAACTTCACAAAAGCGTAAGAGAAAGAAGGTTTAACAATGGAAAAAATCCAGTTATCAATTCCAAAGCTACCTTATGCTGTTGAAGAAGCTATGAACAGATTAAGGGTTAATGTAAAGTTCTGTGGTAAGAATACTAAGAGAATTTTAATTACAAGTAGTGTTCCTAATGAAGGAAAAAGTATGGTATCGGTTCAGCTGTGGAAAATGCTTAGTGAAGCAGGTTTCAAGACAGTTTTAGTTGACTGTGACCTTAGAAAATCCACACTAAAGAATCGTCACAATTTTGCCGATGAAAATATTAACAGTATTGGCCACTACCTATCCGGTCAATGTGAATATGGTGATGTTGTATACGAAACAAATGTAGAAAATGGCTATATTGTTCCTTGTACTACATCTTTGGAGAATCCTATTTCTCTAATTGAAGATGAAAGATTCAAAGAATTACTTGATAAACTTTCAGATGACTATAGATATGTATTGATAGATACACCACCACTATGTGCAGTAGCAGATAGTTCACTTGTTGCTTCTTTGTGTGACGGAGCAATCCTTGTTGTTAGAGCAGGTTCTACATCAAAGAAACTTGTTAAGGAGTCTATCTGTCAGCTTAACTATGTAGGTTGTAACCTATTGGGTACAATCCTAAACAGAGTTGAAACAAAGACCCATACTTACAATAAATACTATGGTAAGTATAAAGAGTATGGTGAATATAAAGAAAACTAATTGGTAATAACATATTTGTTATGCAAATGTGTTTATTATATATAGGGGTACAATTCGTGGCAAAAAGTGCCTTTGTATTGATTTTATAAGGAGGAGATATTTATGAAAAAGATTGTTACAGTAATTATGGCAGTACTAATGATGATGTCTGTTGTAACCGGTGCTTCTGCAGCAGCTAACAGCCCATCAAAGCCATCAAAGCCAATCGTTGTTAAGCAGTCAAATGTTTCCATTAAGTCACTAACTTACAATGGTAAGACTCAGAGCCTTAATAAAAAGGTTACAATTAAGGTTAGGACAAACTATGGTAATGTTACTTTAAGAGAAGGCAAGGATTATAAGCTTGTTTACACAAAGGCTAAGTATGCCGGTACATATAAGGTAACTGTTGTTGGTATTAATTCTTATAAGAACTTTAAACTAACAAAAACTTATAAGATTAATAAAGCTAATAACAAGATTACTATGAGAGCTACAAAGAAAACTGTTAAGTATTCTAAGAAGAAGGCTTCAAAAGTAAGTGTTTATACTACAGGTTATCATGGTAAGAGAACATTCTCAGTTTCTTCTACACCAAAGAAACTAAGAAAGTACATCTCAGTTAACTCTAAGGGTAAGGTTACTCTAAAGAAGGGTGCTAAGAAGGGTACTTATAAAGTAACAGTTAAATATTATGGTAACAGAAACTATAAGGCTGGTACAAAGACAATTTCAATTAAGGTTAAATAATTTTAGCTTAAATTAAATTGTTAAATAAATAAGCAGACACTTTAGCCACGGAAGTGTCTGCTTTTCTTTTTATAACTTTTCTAATTTAAAAAGGTCAGCACAGAGTACTGACCTTAATTTTATATTAATTTTCGGATTCTTTCTTTGAAGTTTTCAATTTTGTTTGAGTATCTGTCAACAATATATTTATTAGCTTCTTTTTCTTCCTTATCCTCAAGTGGTGAAAGACCCTTGAAAAGCTCACCGTACTTTCTTTCCAGTGCTTTAGTTAGCAGATAGTCACAAAGCTGAGGGTTCTTTGGAAGTAGTGGTCCATGTAAATATGTGCCAATAACATTTTTGTACACAACACCTTCGTAACCACTTTTACCGTTGTTACCTTTACCAAATACTACTTTGCCTAGAGGCTTATTCTTGTTAATATAAGTTCTGCCACCATGGTTTTCAAAGCCAACAATAGGCATTTCACATAAATCACTTTCAATGAAAATGTTGTTGATTAGTCTGCCTTTTTCTTGAACGGTATAAATATCCACAATATCAAGACCATCAATTTTGCCATCATCAGTTTCGTAATATTTGCCAAGTAGCTGATAACCACCACAAATAGCAATTACAACACCATTATCTTCTACATAGGACTTAAATTTATCTTTGATTTCTTTTAGTCTGTTACAAACCAGCATTTGTTCTCTGTCAGAACCGCCACCAAGAAGAATAATATCAAGATTTTCAAAATCAATATTGTCCTCTAGGCTATATGTTTTTACTTCTGAGTCAATGCCTCTCCACCTTAACCTTTGTACCATACATTGAATGTTGCCTCTGTCACCATAAAGGTTAAGTAAATCAGGAAATAGGTGTCCAATAGTCAGTTTCATTATTTTTCACCCTCCATTCTCTTTAGAATGTTTCTTGTACTGTATAGACCTGTGTAGTTAACCAGTACATATAGGTTCTTTGTACCGGTTTCAATTTTGTTGCTGATAGCAGTTTCAATATTTGGTTCAAGGGTACTTGGAATGTCAACATACTTTAATCTTAATCTCATATCTTGACAACGAATACCACTAACTGTAATTGACTTAATACTCTTATCCTTAAATCTGTCAAAGTCAACATCCCATAACCATGATACATCATTACCGTCTTGGTCACGGTCATTAATAAGGATAATTACATCTTTATCTTTAGTGTCTGCCATAACTGCATTAATGTTTTGGTTGAAACCTGCCGGATTCTTAGCAAGGTTAAGTTCAACTATTGTGCCTTTAATATTGAAGTGTTCAATTCTACCATTCTCAGGGTTAAAGTTATCCAGCATTGACTGGAAACCTCTCATATCAACACCGGAATGACTTGCAACTGCATATACTGCAAGAATGTTGTAAATGTTGTAGAAACCTTTGTATTTTGCGTGAATGTTCTTGCCTTGTACTGTAAATGCAAGGTGGTCACCACATTCAATATTAGTAGCAGGATAGTCAATCTCAGGTCGCTTAAAACCACAGTTTGGACATTCATAGTCACCTAGCTGACTGTAGTGGTAGTAGTTGTAGTGCATCTTTGTACCACACATTTCGCAGAATCTACCTTCACGAATTTCTGAATTTTCATCAGCATCAAATACCTTTTCACTAATACCGTAAGTGATAAACTTGTTGCCACTTTTCTTAGCTAAGAATAGTGATAGTGGGTCATCACCGTTAATAACAAGAGTCATATTTGGTGCCATTTTAATTGACTTACTGAGAATATCAATAGTAATATCAATTTCACCGTAACGGTCTAGCTGGTCACGGAAAATATTTGTCAGTACCATATAGTCAGGCTTTAGTGTTGGTAAAACTCTCCTTGTAGATGCTTCATCAATTTCAATACAAGCATAGTCACAATCAAGCTGGCAATCATCATTTGTTGCAAGTACAAATGCAGAAACAACACCGTTTAGCATATTAGAGCCGGTTCGGTTACAAAGAACTTTCTTGCCTTGGGACTGTAATGTTGTACATAGCATATTGTTGGTAGTTGTCTTACCATTTGTACCACATACAATATATACCTTTTCTCTAACTTGGTCTGATAGTACCTTTAGAATATTTGGTTCGATTTTTCTGGCAATAAGTCCTGCCCATGTAACACCTTGTCTGCCCATTTTTAGGCACAACTTGGCAACAAACTTGGCAAACTTAATTGCAAACTTTTGTCTGAAAGTCATAATAACCTCACAAAATTATTTCATTAATTTTTTATATATAAAATCATTATACAAGAAATTACACCTAAATACAAGGTATATAGGTGTAGTGATATTTTATATATGAAATTAAAGTCAATCAATTACAGTATAAACTAGGTTTTCCCATTTTAGTTTAGTACCCTCATCAATATCACTAGGCAAAAGTGCCATAGCAACCTGTAACAAGTCATTATCCTCAATATCGGTTCTTTTTAGAAAACCATAGTCACCACTGATTCTTTCAACAACATAATAATATGGTCCCATTATGTACCTCCATAAATTTTATTTTAGTATAAAGTGTTTTATTAATTGAATTGCAACAATATGTAACGGATAATATCCGTAGAAAAAATATTTAATCTTTAATTTTCCCCTTTTGCCATTGTAAAATACAATAGGAATAATTGTTAGCATACTCCACCATTGTATAGTATCTCTTGTTAAACAGAGAAGGATAAGTCCTACTGTAAACATTATTAGCTTAAGTTCTTTTTTGTCAAAGAGATATACCATTAGTGGCAGTACAATACCGAAGAAACCATAGTCAATACCATAGTTTATGTCACCTAAAAACATAGGCATAATCTCCGATACAAAAAGTACAAATAAAACTGCTAAAATAGGAAATTGCCATTGTACTGTTTCTGAGTTGTTTCTGCCATAATCAAGTGAATATATTAATAATATAGATAATGAAAAGGTTATAAATATATTCATATGATAATTGTCATCAGCTAAGATGCAAACTGTTTGAAATGCAAGTCCCATTATAAATATAGTGTAAAAATACCTTGTTCTGTTGTGGGTGTATTTACAACCTTCAGCAATCATATATGCAAAGATAGGAAAAGCTAATCTTCCTATTGCTCTCATAGGGTAGGAATTTTCCATTAAGTACAATCCTATATGGTCAATTGTCATACACACTAAAGCAAATATCTTTAGCATATTGCCTGAGAAAATACCCTTGTTTTCTGTTGTCCGTAAATTACTCATTGTTAATACCTCATTTTTTCATTATAGATTATATCATTTAGGATAAATAAAAACAATGTGTAATTCTATTATTATACAGGAAAAGCACCTCGTTATGAAGTGCTTTTGTAGAACTATAATTCACTATCCCTTAGGGAGTAGTATTCTGTAAGAATATCATCTTTGCTATGAACACCGGAAAGTCTTTTTAGCTCCTTACCGTCTTTAACAAAAACTAAAGTAGGTACACTCATTATGTGGAAATTCTTGGTTAGTTCAGTATTATCGTCAATGTTGCATTTGTAGATGGTTATGTTTTCTTTCCTACCGACTTCTTCAATAGTAGGCAACAAAATTTTGCAAGGGTTGCACCAACTTGCATAAAAATCTACTATATACAAATCTTTGTTGTTAAATATTTCCTTTGAGTTTCCTCTAATTTCAATTACAGGCATAAAATCCTCCATTATAAAATAATTAATATTAGGCATATAGTTAGTATTAGAATAAATATAAATTATATACAATTCGTTTATTGTAGGGATAAAAGCAGTTAGTTATAAAATAGAATTTTGTTATATTATGAAACTTTTTATAAAAATAAATTGTTTGTACAATTTATTTGTGGTATAATGTAATAACAGTATACAGATTAATTGTATTTTGGAGGTAAAATATGATTTGTAAAAATTGCGGTTTTCAAAATCCGGACGGTGCAAAGTTTTGTGCCAGTTGTGGTCAAAAAATAGAAATGTCAAATCCAATTCCACAGAATAATGTTTCTGATAGTAACACTCAGCAGAATAATATTCCACAGAATAATGCTCAGCAGAACAGTGTTACTCAGAATAACAATCAGCATAATTCTGTACATCAGAACAATGTACATCAGAACAATGTCCCTCAGGGTAACATTCCAAATAACTATAACCCACAGAATACTATGCCGAATAATAATATTCCACAGGGTAATGTTCCAAACAATATTCCTAATAACTACAATCCACAAAACAATATTCCACAGGGTAACTTCCAACCTCAGAATGGAATTCCACAGTTTAACAACTTCCCAAATCATGGTGTTAACCAAACTGTCATTGATCCAATTACCGGTCAACCGGTAAAGAATAAGAGTTCTAAAAAGGTACTACCACTTATTCTAGGTATTGCCGGTGGTGTAGTAGCTGTTATTGTTGCAGTTGTCATTGTATTTAGTGTTATAGATAACAGTGGTATTAACGGTGTACTTGATAGTCTGGAAGATGGTATTAATGATAAAAATGTAGAGGCTATCAAGAAATGTGTACCTGAATTTATGGTCAAGGATATGGATATTACTCAAAGTGATATTGACGATATATTGGGTATTAGAGATATTTATAGTTTTGAAATTGACTTTGATGTGAAGAGTGAAGAAGATGTAACTGACTCTAACTGTAGTGAAGCAAATAACTACACCTGGAAAGAATATATCCAAGATAGATATGAAGATTATGACGGATATGATGGTGGAGAAGTAGAGGAAGTAACAAAAGCTAAGGTTAAGTATGATATTGACTTTGATAACGATACTGCAAATGCTATTGCAGGTTTAGCCTCTTTAGGTGAGAATGACCTAACTAAAGATGTTTACTTTGTTAAGTATGACGGTAGCTGGTATCTATTTGAAATGTAATTGAAAATTCACTAAAGGATTGCTAAAGTTTTAGCAGTCCTTTTTTATTACCTTGACCTACCTAAATAATAATGTTAAAATCAAGGTAGATAAATTTTAGGGGTATGTTATGGCTGAAGAAAATGTAAAAAACATAACAACTGAAAAGGTAACTAAGAAGAATTTAAGCACAATAAGGCTTATTGTCGGTGGAGTTATTGTTTTAGTTTTGGTAACGGTACTTTGTTTGTTTCTTATTTTTACTTGTGTAATAAAGCTTTCTCCAAGTGGTATGGAAATTAAGAGAAGTGGCATTGGCATTGAATTTGTAAAATATACCGGTGATGAAAAGAATCTTAAAATTCCTGACCTAATAAACGGACTAAGTGTTGTTTCTGTAGGTGAAAAGGCTTTTTATAATACTAATGTTGAAAAAGTAGAAATGCCAAAGGATTTAAAAGAAGTTGGCAGTTACTGTTTTGCAAATTGTAAGAATTTAAAGGAAGTTAAGTTTAATTCAGAGGTAACTAACTTTGGGGACAATGCTTTTGAAAATTCTTCGGTAAAAAAGGTAACATTGCCCGGTAATCTTCAAAAAATCAGCAAGGCAATGTTTAAAAATTGTAAGAATCTAACCAGTGTTTCTTTCCCTAATAAATTGCTATTTGTTGATGATGAAGCATTTTATGGCTGTACTTCACTAAGTAAAATGACTGTTGGTGAGGGCATAAGAAAAATCGGCAAAGATACTTTTAGTAATGAAAAACAAGACTTTATGCTTTGTAGTGTAGCCGGTAGTATTGTTGAGGATTATGCAAGAGAAAATAATATTGAATATGCACCTTGTAATGAATACTATGAAGTATATACAAAGTATCCTGTATATGTAGGTAGCAATAGATACTCTACTGTTGAAGTGTCAAACGGTAATAATGGCATTATGAATTTCTTACCGTCACAAAGTGGATATTACAGAGTTACTTTAAAGGGTAGTAGTGTTGATTTTGACATTAATAAAGCCACCAAGAATACACAAAAACTTTCAACGGTAAAGAATAATACCGATGACTATTTTGCTTATTTTGAAAGTGGCAAAGAATATTTCCTTTCTGTTTTTGCGCAAGAACAAAGTAATTTTACTGTAAATATACAGCAGGTTAGTAAGTCTACTGTTTCTGCATACAGTAAATGTGAAAGAATGTATTTAGGTCAAGATATTTATGACCTTTCAAAAGGTACTGAACTAAAGTCTGACCATAATAAATATTCCGAAACAGTTGCTACTGTTAATTCCGACTCTACTATCACTAAAGTTGAAGATTATTATGTTGATAACAAAAATAAAGTATGGTATCAAATAACCACAAAGATGGGTGCTATGGAAAGCAAGTTGTGGTTTAAAGCATAAAGAAAACCTATGACTTTCGTCATAGGTTTTTTGCTTACCGTATATAGTATATTATCTTTTTAGTTCAGCAACTGTCCACTTAGTACCTTTGTCAGTTTCAACAAAGTTAATAAGTTTATCCATATCATCAAAGTAACGGTATAGGTCGTGACATTTTTCCTTTACAAAACCTTCACGCATTGAATGTTCCATCATTTCCTGTAGGTTATCGTAGTAGTGGTTAATATTGTAAATAGCGATAGGCTTGTTGATTCTGCCTAACTGCTTTAGAGTAACAATCTCAAACATTTCTTCAAATGTACCTACACCACCCGGAGTAATAATGAAAGCATCGGCTAGTTCCTCCATAATGTGCTTTCTTTCTCTCATAGACTCAGTTTTGATTAGTTTAGTACATTCAGTAAATAAACTTTCAATCTTGTCATCAAAGAAAAATTCAGGTACTACACCGGTAATCTCAGCACCGGCCTTTTTCATACCTCTTGCAGAAGCACCCATAAGTCCTTCGCTACCTGCACCGAATACTAGGGAGTGACCTCTCTTGCCAAGTTCATAACCCAGTTCCTCTGTTGCTTTTATATATGAATCATCAATGATGTTACTTGCTGAACCGAAAATACATATTCTCATATAATTACCTCTTTTCTAATACTTATTATATCTTGATTATATATCATATTTCAGAAAAATTCAATTAATACCTAATGTTGAAATTGTTTAATTTTGGTTGTATAATATTAAAAAAGGAGCGTTGCTATGTCATATATTTGTGTGATTGGAAATGAAAATGGAATAGTAGCAGGTAGTGACACAAGGGAAACTATTGCACCAAATAAATTTTTGGACAATAGACAGAAGGTTTTTGTTGACAAAAAGCAAAATCTTATTTGGGCTTGTTGTGGCATTACAAAATATAACGGAATAGACTATATTGATGTAGTGGAAAGTATATTGAGAGATACTAACCTGTCTTTTATTGAAAAGATAGACAGACTACAGATTATGATAGAGAGAGTCACTAAAGAATGTTATAACTATATCGGTAACGGTAGTGCTATGGATATTCTGATTGGCTACAAGTTAAAGAGAAAAATACTTATAAGAATGAATATACAAAATGGGGAAGTCAAGAGAAATACTTTCTTTGCACCACTTGCTATTGAGGGTGGTAGTGGAAAAATGATTATGAACAAACTTCCACTAAAAGATTATAACCACTTGTCTTTAAAAGAATTAGAGGTTTATGTTAAGAGTAGGGTGCAGGAAACTATTGACAAAGACAAAGAAATTTCTATAAATGACCCTACCCATGTTAATACTATTGGTGGAAAGGTAAGAACAGTTACCTTGTGAATAATTAAAGGTTTAAGTTTTAATAGATAATGTTTAAAATATTACATATTATAATAAGCCTTGAAATATTTCAAGGTTTGTGATAGTATTACAAGGACTTGTAAAGGAGCAGTAGGTCACTGCTCCTTTTTTAAGGGCTTTTCTGTTCATAATATGTTCATAAAATTAGTACTTTTATATAAAACCTTAAACTTAATGTTATGGAAAAAGAGTATAGTACATTACTGTATTTTTTGATATAATTAATAGTAAGAGATTTTGGTAAATCTATTTTATGAAATTTGAAAGAGAGGCACTTAAAATGAAAAAATTGTTTAGACCATTATCTTTGGTAATGGTGCTGGTTGTTTTGGCTACAACAACGACTTTCTCAGCGTTGTCAGCTACAATCGACAAAAATCTAACCGGGGCAGGTATTAATGTGGAAAAAGTAGCAGCGTATACTAACTCAAGTGATGGGTATGCCACTTATAGCGGTAACGACTTGGGTGCAAATTATTCAGCTGACTCTACAACCTTTAAGGTATGGGCACCTTCAGCATCTAGCGTGAAGGTTAAACTATACAAGACAGGTTCAGATAGTGAAGCTGGTGCAGGTGTCATTGGCACTTATGATATGACTAAAGACAGTTCTAATGGTGTTTGGTCATTAAAACAAAGTGGTGACTTAAACGGTATCTACTACACATACCTAGTAACAGTCAATGGCAAAACAAATGAAACAAGAGATGTATATTCAACAGCTTGTGGTGTTAACAGTAAGCGTTCAATGGTTGTTGATTTAAATTCAACTAATCCTGATGGTTGGAACAATGACTCTCATGTTCTTTTCAATAGCTCTTCAGAAGCTACAGTTTGGGAAATGTCAGTAAGAGATTTTTCTATTGACAGTTCTTCAGGTGTAGATGCTGACAAGAGAGGTACTTTCCTAGGTGTTGCTCAGCATGGCACAACACTTAACGGTAAAGGCGATATTAAAACAGGTATTGACTATCTAATTGAAAACAAAATCAATTGTGTTCAGATTATGCCAATGTATGACTTTGGTTCAGTTGATGAAACAAAGGGTGGTCAAAACTGGGGTTATGATCCAATGAACTACAATGTTCCTGAAGGTTCTTTCTCTACTAACCCATATGACGGTGCAGTAAGAATTAAGGAAATGAAAACAATGATTAAGGCACTTCATGATGCCGGTATCTCTGTTGTTATGGATGTAGTTTATAACCACACATATAACACAACAGATTCTTGTTTTGAAAATACAGTTCCGGGTTACTACTACAGAATGAACGGTAATCAGTTCCTTAACGGTTCAGGTTGTGGTAATGTAACTGCTTCCGATAAGACAATGTACAGAAAGTATATGATTGACTCAGTTAAGTATTGGGTAAATGAATACCATATTGATGGTTTCCGTTTTGACTTAATGGGTTGTCACGATATTACAACGATGAATAAGCTTAGAGATGAGCTTGATACTATTGATAAGAGAATTTTAACTTATGGTGAACCTTGGACAGGTACATGGCCAAGAGACCCTAACGGTATTGCTAACTCATCAGCAGCACTAATGGATAACGCAAGTAAGCTAAATCCAAGAGTTGGTATGTTTAACGATAAGGTTAGAGATGCTATCAGAGGTAGCAACGATAACTACGGTGCAGCATCAGGTTATATTATGGGTGCAAGTGGTTTTGATGCTGCAGTCAAAGCCGGTGAAATGGCTAACACCTCCACAATGTGGGGTGGTAACTGGTCAAAAGCACCTACTCAGACAGTAACATATTCTTGCTGTCACGATAACTTAACTCTTTGGGATAAGATTATGAGGGTTTGTGGTAGTAGTGACTATGACGGTACTAACTCAACATACCTTGCAATGAACAAACTTGCGTCAGTAATTGAATTTACTTCACAAGGTGTTAACTTTACTATTGCCGGTGAAGAATTTGCCAGAACTAAGTACGGCGAAGATAACTCTTACAACAAGGGCGATAGCAAGAACTTAATTGATTGGAACAGAGTTTCTAAGTATTCTGATCTAGTAAGTTATTATAAAGGTCTAAGAGAAATCCGTTCTGTATATAGTCCATTTACAGATAGCTCAATGACTTCTGTAAATTCATCTTACTTCTGTTCAACTCCAAGTGGTGTTGTAGCTTATACAATGCAGAACAAGACTGCTAACGCTAACAAAGAATGGGGTATGATTGCAGTAATTACAAATGCAACTTCCAACACTCAGACAGTTAAGCTACAAGCCGGTACAACACTTCCATCATCTTGGGTAACTGTTGCTAACGGTAACAGTGCAGGTCTAAAGAACTTAGGTACAGTTAACGGTTCTACTGTTTCAGTACCGGCAAGAAGTTCTCTAATCCTAGTTGATGCAAGTACATTTGACAGAGGTGTAACTCCTACAACTCCAACAACATCAACTACTACAGTACCACCTACAACAACTTCTGCTAAGAAAACAATCACTTACAACACATCAAAGATTAAGAACTTTAATGATGGTGTTTCTACAGAAACAGTAACAAATGGTCAAAATGTTACAAAGACAATTGAACCTGAAGATGGTTACGAAATTGTTTATGCTAAGGTAGTATGTGGTGGTAACGATATTACTTCAACTGCTTATAACTCAGCAACAAATACACTTAGCTTTAATGTTACAGCAGATACTGATGTAACAATTATTGCAACAAAGATTCCTGATACTCACCTATATGGTGATACCAACAGTGACAGTTCAGTTACTGTTAAGGATGCATCAAGATTACAAAAGTATGTTGCTAATATAACTGACCTAAGTGCTACAGAACTTAAGTCATCAGATGTTAATAATGATAATCATGTTGATGTTAAGGATGTAACAATGATACAGAAGTATGTTGCCGGTACAGTATCAAGTTTCCCATCAGGTAAAAGCTTCTCTGATGAGAAACCTACATACACAATTCCTACAAATACAATTACAACAACATCAGCTACAACAGTAGCAGTTCCTACAACTGCTACTACTCCATCATCTACTGTTTCTACCGGTGATAAGGTGTTAACACTTGACCCATCATCAGTTTCAGCCGGTAATGAAAGATGGGTTGCTTACTTCTTTACTGCTTCAATCACTTCTAATTATAAGTGGGTTGACCTAGATAGTAATAATTCAGTAACAGTGCCAAGTGGTATGGATACAGTTATTTTTGTTCGTATGAACGGAAAGACAACAGAAAACACTTGGGACAATCGTTGGAATCAGTCAGATGATTTAACAATCGGTTCAAGCACAAAGTATGTTGCTACCGGTTGGGGTTCAGGCAATCTGTTCACAGGTAACTGGGCATAAGTAAATAAACTATGAACATTCAAAGTGTCAACAATTGTTGGCACTTTGTTTTTTATGCACAAAAACTATGCCTGCCATTTGTGCATTTATACAAAGTTTCATACTGGATGCATAACAATATTACGAAATGATGAATAAAATTAAAGTATATTGTAAATTTATTGTCTATTTTGTATAATAAGTATATGATGTATAAGTAAAAATTTTTAGTGTAGAGAGATATTGCATAAAATATTTCTCTAGAGGCACTAAAATTCTTGTTTACTATAACTATTTTAAAAATATAATATTGTGTTATAATAATTATTGTAATAAAGACAGACAAATTATGGAAATATAAGTGTATTTTAATACACTTAAAAGAAGAAAGGAGAAAAAACTTTGATTAACAAAACATCAAAAGTAGCTGCCAGGTCTTTAACAGCAATTGCATTAATAGTAATGATAATCATTTCTTGTATTTCTGCCGTTGCTGTAAATAAGAGTGTAGCTGAGTCTGGTGCAAAAAAGGACATTGAAGTTACCGGTGGTACAATGACTAAAGGCGTTGACTACTATCTTGTTGGTGATATGTGCAGTCCAATATGGTCAACAGCTGATACAAGTTTTGCACTAACTAAAGTTAATGGTGATAATAACCATTATACCGGAACTTTTAGACTAACTGGTCAAAAGACTTATGAGTTCAAAATCTACAACAGTAACGGGGACTATTATTCTAAGTCTGGTGCTTCCTTTAGTGAAGGAACACAGATCGTTAGAGGCTTAACAAATGATGCCGGTGCTAGCAATATGTCATTTGTTATTCCAGCTGGTACAACAGAAATTACTGTTGATATGTATTGTGAGTACTCAAATGATAGTCAGGTTACATTTACTCTTAATAATTTAGGAACAGGTGATGTAACTCAAGGTGGTACTGGTCATAGCTACAAAGCACAGAGTGGTGTAATCAACCATTCATCAGACACAGAACTTCTTAATGTTAAGAGTACATTCTTCGACTACTATAACGATGAAGAAGTTGATGGTTCTTGGAGAACAAGCTTGTCAGGTTTCTATCGTACAGTTAAGTCAGGTAACACTAGCCACAACAGAGAACCATATGAAAAGTTCAACAGAGCTATTGCACAGTATGCTAACGGAGTAAATAACAGTTCGTGGACAACACCTCTTTATTTTGGTGATTTTAACACAGATAAAGACGGTTATCAAAAAGACGGTTATAAGGGTTATGGCGTAAGTAACCTAAAGAAGTTCTTGAGTGTACCAAATAACTCAAATGCCACATCATCAGGAACCTCAGGTTCTGTTGCCGGCCTTGCCGATGTTACACTTGCAGATAACAAGAAGTTAAGTAAGAATGGTGTTACAATGCCATACTTTGATGAAGATTGGCTTGTAAATAATGGCTATGGTACAGTTGTTCATTCTGACTTCCCTATGAGAAAGACAACTGATAAACACGGTCAGGATTACTATGAATATGATAGTTTAAATGGTAAAGATAACTGCTACTTTGATGGTTATGAAAATCTTGCAAGTGGTGGAAATCTTACAATGAATTATGCCAGTGGTAAGAGTAACTCGGTTTATGATGCTTTAAGTGGTTTCTCGAAAAGTACTATTAACAATCCCGGTTTCTTCCCATTTGACAGACAAAAGGACCATAGCAATAATGGTTATGACTTTGGCTTTGGTATGAGATTAGACCTAGATTTTACTCTTGGTGCTAACGGTAAAACTAATGGAGAGGATACAGTATTTAACTTCTCAGGTGATGATGACCTTTGGGTTTATCTTGATGGTGTACTTGTACTTGATATGGGTGGTGACCACAAGATGTCACAGGGTTGTATTGACTTTACAACTTTAAAGTCTTATGTAAATAATATTGATACTACATTCCAAGGCTCTGATTTAGTATATACGAATAGTTCAGATAAGTCTGGTTACAGTTATTCAGCTGAATTTCCAGCTCTGTTCTCTGATGATACAGAAACCAGAGGTTCAAGCAAGTTTAACAACAACAATGTTAACGCTCACCATACACTAACTGTTTTCTATATGGAAAGAGGTATGATTGAATCTAACTTAAAGGTTGGTTTCAACTTTGAACCTATTACTGATTCACTTGATGTTACAAAGACAGTCAATACATCTAATGTTAACACTAAACTACAGACAGCAGTTAAGAATGCTGATGACTTTGGCTTTGCTATTCAAGAAAACGGTGCAGATGTAAGTAATAAGAAATATAAGTATTCTGACAATGGCACAATTAATAACGCCAAGACTAATGGCAACACAGCTACACTATCTGATAGTGACAGTGCTTCCTTTAACAGTCAGTTTACTATTGATAATGATTTAACTGTTACCGAAGGTACACCAAAGAAAACTATTATTTCTAATATGGATACCGATAGTTTGATTTACCTTGATTCAAAGAATATGAGTTGTTCGTGGTTCTTCAATAATGGTGCAGTTCCTGCAATTTCCTTTGATAATGGTAACACATTCCACCAAATGTTCTCTTATCAAACAGATGGTAGAACAATTTACTACTATGAATCTGAAAAAGATAGTAGCAGTAATAACAAAAGCTTTATTATCGGTAGAAAAGATGATATGGGTGTTTGGAACAGAGTAAGATTCTCGGCAATTACCGAAAATACAAATTGTATTAACGTTAAGGCTTGGAGATCAACCTCTACCGGTGATATTAGTGTTGTTGATAACTCCGGTTCAATTAGTGAAGTAACTAAGTTTACTTTAACCCCACCTTCCAGTGGTGATTATACAATTGATACTACAAAGGAAAGTTTGTTAGCCGGTCATTACAATACTAATTGGTCATTGTATGATGTTAGTGGCACTTCACCGGACTTAATTACAACAGGGGACACAAAGGTTTCTAACTTTCAGTATAAAAATAAAGTTAATGATGATTTGGTTTCAACTCATCTAAGACTTGATTATGTAAACACACCTCAGGTTGCTAATATTACAGTAAATAAGAGTGTTGTTGACGAAAGTGGTAATACAATTACAGATGATGATACACAGTTTGATGTTACTTTAAAGCTTGACATTAACGGTGACGGTGCATATCAAGATTACGGTTTAACCGGTAAGATTTCTCAGAGTTCACCTTATACATTCACAGGTATTCCTGTAGGTGTTAAGTATAAGGTTGAAGAACAAACCCCAAGTGGATATAAGGTTTCTTATGGTACATTAAATAAGAATACAGGTGAACTTGGTAATTTGGGTGCTACTGTTGATGTTATCAACACAGTAACTCCTGCAAGTATTACAGCCGGTATTACAAAGACACTTGACAGAATGGTTTATGATGGTTCAACATTCCAATTTAAGTTAGTAGGTCTTGCTTCTACAACTGTTGGTGGTGTTACAACAGAAGATACTTCTTCGGTAACAGATACAATTTCAACTGTTGTTGATGGTAATGCAGCATTCAAGTCTATTGACTATAGCACAGAAGGTACATATCTATATAAGATTACAGAAGAACCATTAGTTGATGGTCACGATTATCAAACTGATTCTTCAGTATATATCTTTAAAGTTGTTGTTGCTAAGGATAATGGTGTTCTAAAGGCAACAGGTACTTATTATAGAGGTACTTCTTCACAATCTGTAAAAGAAATTATTGATGCTAACAATACAACTGCTGTTGCAAGTTTTGAAAATACATCAACTAAGGCTCAGGCTACTGTACTTAAGGCTGACAAGGTTAACCCTGACGGTACTGTTCCTGCTGATGCTAAGAAACTTGAAGGTGCAGAATTTACACTATATAAGGTTGATGATGATGGTATAAGAACTGGTACTAAGGTTGAGTCAAAAACAACTGATAGTAACGGTGAAGTAACATTTACTGACCTTGATATTTTCAAATCAGGTAAAAACGGTAACGGTGGTACTAAGGAATATCAGTGGTACTATGTTGTAGAAACTGCATCAGCTGAAGGTTATACACTTTCAACTAATGAACAGTGGTTCTCATTTGATGGTGGACATTATGACTCTACAAAGAATGTATATACTCATTCTTTTGCAGCTCTAAACACACTAATCACAGTTCCTTATGCCGGTATTAACTATCTAATGCAACATAACTTTATTCTTTATGGTACATTAGTTCTTGGTTTAGGTGCAATTTGTTCTTGTGGCTATATGCTAAGAAAGAGAAGACTTGGAGCAAAAGCTCCAACCAATAAACATGGTAGGAAATAAATTACATATATATTTTAATTAAAAAGGAGAAGATGAAAAATGACAAAATCAATTAAGAAAATTTTTGCAGCTCTTCTTGTAGTTGCAACTCTAGCACTTATGATTCCATTTAGTGCCAGTGCAGCAAGAGATGCTTCAACAAAAGTTACTTTCAAACTAAGTGACCCAACAGTTGTAGGTAAGTTTAAGTTTGACATTTACAAGCTTGCTGGTATTAATACAACAACAGGTGCAGTTACAACAGTAACAGGCCTACCTACAGATGTTAAAACAGCAGTTGAAGCTGAAGGTACAGATGCTAACACATCAACTCTAATTACTGCTTGTAAGAGTAACCTGGCAAGCCTAGGTTCTGCTGTTAAGACTTGGGACGCTACAACAGCTTCTGTTACATACACAGACCTAACAGCCGGTATCTACTACATTCACCCGGTTGCTAAGGCTACTGCTACAAAGGCTAATGACTCAATCGTAGTTCTTCCTAAGTATGATGATGCTACAAAGAAGTGGGTTGAAGCTGGTACAATTGACCTAGCTTCTAAGGTTAGCACAAAGGACATCGTTCTTGACAAGACAATCACTAAGGTTGATAATACAGATGTTAACGCTAAGTATGCTACAGCCGGTCTAGGTAGCACAGTTGAATTTAAGCTAGAAGCAAATGTTCCCGGTTCTGAAACAACAAAGCTAAAGAAATATGCTATCGCTGATAAGATGGATGCAGGTCTAACATTTAACAAGAATTCTGTTAAGGTTTACTACACAACTGATGCTTCTTCACTAAGTGCTGCTGACCTAGTTGATGCTGCTGATTATACAGTAGATGCACCTTTCACAGCTAAGGGTACAGAATATACATTTGCAGTTAACTTCAAGGCTGATACAGATGGTTATGTAAAGAACATTTATGATGCTGACAAGAAGATGGTAGTTGTATTTAATGCTACAGTTAACGAAAATGCAACAGTAGGTAAGACTTCAAATGACAACAAGGTTTCTCTAGACTACGCTAATGACGATACAGAAATCGTTGAACCTGGTCCAACAGTACAGGTATTTGCTTTCAACCTACAGGTTGTAAAGGAAGATAACGGCGGTCAGAAACTTGCAGGTGCAAAGTTCGACCTATTCAAGGCTGACAAGACTACTAAAATTGCTACTGCTACATCAGATGATAACGGTCTAGTACAGTTCACAAATAGTGGTAAGGAAATTCAGCTAGCAGCCGGTACATACTATGTTAAGGAAACTGAAGCTCCGGAAGGTTATGTTCTACCAACAGGTGATGCTGCTTGGACAGAAATCAAAGTAACTCCTACAATTACTCAGAAGACAAGTGCCGGTGCAAATGATGCTCAGTATGAACTAACAGGTCTAACAAATGCAGGTGACAATACTTTCGCTTTCGTTACAAAGACAGTTAAGAATGTAAAGATTACAGTTCCTAAGACAGGTGGTATGGGTACAACTCTATTCACAATTTGTGGTGCTTCTCTAATCGTTCTTGCAGGTGTAATGTTTGTAGTTCTAAAGAGAAAGAAAACTTCTAAGTAATTTTAATATAAACAAATAATCGTTAAAACTTTATTTGATATATGTAATTTTTCTAATTGGGATGTGGGTGACTACATCCCAATATTTTTTGTGTTGCAATTATTTTATGTATATTTTATAATTGTATTATTAAGAAATAAGGACAATGTTTATGAAAAAGAAACTTCCGATAATCGCAATAATTTTGATATTTATAATTGGTCTTGGAATAATGAGTTATCCTCTTGTTAGTTCTATGATTAACAATTCTAAGTTTAAAGACGGTATGAATGACTATACAGAAACTGTTAAGACACTTGATAAAAAGGATAATACTAAATTATTTAAATCTGCTAAAAAGTATAATCATAGCTTAACACAAACCTCAATTATTACCGACCCATTTGATGAAGAAGCATATAAAGCTATCGGTGCTCACTATAATGATGTGCTTAATGTTGATGGTAAAGGTCTTATTGGTTATGTTGTTGTACCTAGAATTGATGTTAATTTACCTATTTATCATGGTTCAAGTAAAAAGGTGCTGGAAAAAGGTGCCGGTCACTTGCAGAATACTTCAATGCCTATCGGTGGTAAAAGTACCCATGCAGTTATTTCTGCCCACACAGGCTTTCCTGACCAAACTTTCTTTGATAACTTAACTGACCTTGTTAAGGGGGATATTTTCTACATAAAGGTACTTGATAAAACTTTAGCCTATAAGGTTGACCAAATTAAAGTTGTTCTTCCGGAAGATACAAATGACCTTAGAATTATTCCTAATGAGGACCATGTAACACTTTTAACCTGTACACCTTACGGTATTAATACCCACAGACTTCTTGTAAGAGGTGTTCGTACAAAGTATGTACCGGAAGAAGTGGCAAAAAATAAGTTAGTAAAACAAGCACCGTTTGAAAAGTGCTTCTACTTCTTAGGTTACAAAATCCCTTATTGGGTTGCCGGTGCAGTTATTGGTGGATTTGTTCTTTTAGTTGTGATTATTGTTTTAATTGCAGTTAGAAAGAATAAGAAAAAATCTTCTTTAAAGCATATTGATGATAATTCCGAAAAGAAGGTAGAGTCTGATGAAAAGTAAAAAGGTTCGTCGAGTTCTAACAATTATTGCAACACTCTTTCTCGTTACCGGTATAGGGCTTGTTCTGTTTCCACCTGTATCAAATACATATGGTAAGTATGTAGCTAAGGGTATTTCAGATGACTTTGAAACCAGAGCAAATCATCCAAGAAAAGGCTCATATGCTGATGCCAAGAAAAATGGTGAAGTTGACAGTAACGGTTGCCTATCTGATGGTACACAAGTTGTGTATGATGTTGATATTAAAAGACTAAAGGAAGATAGCATTAAGTATAACAATATGCTTAAAGAACACCAAAGGGAAAAGCTGACAAGTTCTCTTTCATATGTAGAGCCTAGCCTAAAGTTAAGTAAATATGGAATATTTGACGGTGTGTATGGTTACTTAGAAGCACCTACTATTGATATGAAACTGCCTATATATTTAGGTACTGCCAGAGACCACTTAAATTATGGTGCAGCACATTTAACATACACTTCATTGCCTATAGGTGGTAAAGATACAAATGCAGTTCTTGCCGGTCATACAGGATATGTAGGAAGAATTTTCTTTGACAATATTAGACAACTTAATATTGGTGACAAAGTAAAGGTGAGAACCTATTGGTCAAAGATTACATATAAGGTAACAGGTACAAAGGTAATTAAACCTAACCATGCTGATGATATATTTATTCATGATGATAAGGATATGATTATCCTTATGACTTGTATATCCAACGGTAGTGGTGGATTTGACAGATATTTAGTTTTTTGTGAGAGGTAACTATGGATAATAATTTAAATAATTTACAAAGAGTAGAGGCAGGTCGCAGACTTGAAATTTTAGGTTATGAAAAAGATGTTTGTGAAAAATACCTTGATGAAGAATTTGCTTTAAAGCTACAAGAAGCAGACAGTAATGAAGTACCGGAAGAAATAAATATTGCACCATTTCTAAAAATGGAAGAAGAACAAAATATCTTTACTTATCTATATAGATATTCTGTTCTTGATGATGGCAATTTACAGTTAAGATTATTTTTCATAAGCAACAACCCTGATGATTGGGAAAAGGATAGAGAAACTTTGCAGTATGCTTTGGAAAATGGAATTGACTCTAAAGATGCAAAGAACATTTTTAAAACATTCGTAAGACCTTTGAATAAATAAAATAGAAATGGGCTAAAGGTTAGAAAGACTTTTAGCCCACTTAATACAAAGAAAAAATAATTTTAAAAAATTTTAAAAAAAGTGTTGACATTTAAGTTTATATAGGATATAATAAACGAGCGTTAGAGATGAGGCACTTCGAGGTGTAACTCAGTTTGGTAGAGTGCTTGGTTTGGGACCAAGATGCCGCAGGTTCAACTCCTGTCACCTCGACCATAAAAAACAAGGATTCCATTAGGAATCCTTGTTTTTTTATATCCAGCAAACGAGTGACAGGAGTTGAAGGCGACCGTTAAGAAAACAGTCCAGTGGACTGTTTTTAGGGAGAGCGTAGATGCCTTTATCCTTTCGTATTTGTGCTTATAAAGCAAGGTAGGTAGTAGTGCAAGAAGAAAATATGTCACCGATAAAGTAAGCAAAATTTAAAAAATTAGTAAAAATTAAAATATACCATTAGTACGGATTCCATTAGGAATCCTTGTTTTTTTATACCCGGCAAACGAGTGACAAGTGCTACAAATTAGGGTTTGTGGGGATGATTATGTAATGTAGATAAATTAGATAATAACCGATTAATTCATCTAATTTATAGTTTTTCCCTCCTTCAGTCATT